>QXXE01000104.1 GCA_009911355.1 Clostridiaceae bacterium
TTCAGCTTCAGGTCGACCAGCACTACCGTCTCTTCCAACCCGATCAGCTGCACCAGCGTCGGGTTGCTCTCTACCCGTCCAAAGTCGAAATCCAGCTGGATGTAGTTCGCCCAGCCTTCGCCCATGCACTTCACAAACTCCTGTGTCAGGTTCTCGTACAGGCAAAGATCCAGGTCGGTATATTCATAATCATCAGGGACATCCTCTACATTGCCGGTCCCGCCCAGCAGCCGGTCCATCATGCTGACCATCATCGTGGTCGTAGGGTACATCAGGACCGGGGCCTCGTCCTCGTCGCCGCCCTCCATGTTCAAATGGGCAACGGTCAGCACAGCGCCGTCATGCAGTGCGTTTGAAAACTCATAATAGCGCTGCTCCTCGACCGACTCGACCTCGACCTCGCAGTTCGCGTGCAGCAAGCCGTTGATCCGCGTATTGATAATGCGCGAATAATTGTCAAAAATGCCGCCTAACATTTTGAGCCTGTCTTTGGTGAATTTGCGCGGGCTCTTAAAGTCATATTTGCGGTATTTCTTTTCCGGCGCGTCTTCCTTGGGCGGAGCCGAATTGCCACCCTGCATTGAGTTGAGCAGCGCGTCGATCTGGCTTTGTGATAATACCTCTGCCATCAGCTACTCCCTTCCCTGTTTATTCCAAAAATGCGTCCCCATAGGGGGTCATGCCGATGCGTCCGCCGTCTGCGCGCCGCCCTGGCGCATGGTGTGATACTGCTCTACACCGGTACCCATCCCGTCCAGCACGTTCCGTCCGGTAATGATGATCTCCACGCGGCGGTTGCGGCCTTTGCCCTCCGCCGTACTGTTGTCGGCAATCGGACGGTGCTGCCCATAGCCTTCGCTGAGGATGCGGTCGCCGCCGACCTTACAATGCTCCTGGATCCAGACGGTCGCAATAGTTGCGCGGTTGGACGACAGGAACCGGTCATTGCGGACCGTGTTCGGCCCATCGGAGCGCGCCTGCGCGGTATGGCCCATAATGCGGATCTCGTCAATATCCTGCTCAATCGCGTCGAACATCGCACAGATATCGCTGAGGATCTTCTGGCCCTCTGGCAGCAGGTCATACCGCTCACCCGCAAAAAACACGGCGTCGTCAAAGGAAATGAACACATATCCATCCCCGCGGGTCGTCTCAATGCTGGACGCAAGCTCATTCTGCTCGGAATAATTGACCAGTGCCTGGTACAGCTGCTCGATCGACGCGTCGACCTTCTGCTGCTCGGCAATATTTTCCTCCACATCCTCCACGCTCATGCCCTCGTTGGCGTCGAGCGCAGGCCCCTTATCGCCGGAATCCTCGGTTGCGGTCGGGCTCGCTTCGGGATTGAAGCTTTTCACCAACGCCATCCATTTATTTTCATCTACACTGGAGATGGAGTAAAGCAACACAAAAAAACACAGCAGCAGCGTAACCATGTCGCCATAAGTATCCATCCAATTTGCGCCGCCGCCGGAGCTCTTTTCCTTCCGTTTCATAATCGGAACTGCCGCCTCGCTTCCTCACGAAAAATCCATGCCGCCCGCCGCCCGGGCGGCACACCAATACCGGCGGCTCAGGCATGCAAAACCGCCGGTAAAAAATTACATACTGATGCGCATGATCTCGCTGTAAGCGTCAAGCGCCTTGTTGCGCAGGTTTGCGAGCATAGAAACCGAAAGCTCGGCCTTTGCAATCGCAATGGTATTCACAGCCGGGTTTTCCAGCTGCCCGGTCGCGAGCAGGTATTTGTTCTTGTCCACCTCTGCCTGCGCGTCGCTCGCTTCCTTGATATAGGAACGGAAAATATCGGTAAAGGACACTGCTGCCGCAGGCTCTGCCGATTCCAGTTCCCGTGCCCCAGAAGGCATTGTACTCCAGATCGGAGCAATCTTTGAAATTCCATCCATGTAAAAACCACCTCTTCGCTTAGATTCCTTCCAGCGGTTTAGCCGCCGATCTCAAGGCTCCTCTGGAGCACCGTTTTGAGCGTATTGAACGCAGTCACATTGGCAGAATACGCTTGCGTCGCCGCCATTGCGTCGGTAATCTCCTTGACAAGCGTCACATTCGGCATTTCGACATATCCCAGCTCGTTGGCGTCGGGATGGTCGGGGTCAAAGGTCACCGGCAGGTCGCTCGGATCCTCCAGGATATCGGTGACGCGCACGCCGCCCGCCTTCTCCGCGCCGCGGTTGGAAGCGTTCATCGCATTCGCAAGCGCAAGGCGGAAGCCGTCCCGGTCGGTCTCGGCTTCAAAGCGGACAACCTTCCGGCGGTATGCGCCGCCGCCCCCTTCAGTGCGGGTGGTGTTCATATTGGTAATATTTTCGGAAATCACGTCCAGCCGCAGCTGCTGCGCGGTCAGGCCGGAGCCCACAATATTCATAACACTGGCAAAAGCCATTTCCAGCTACTCCTTTCCCTACCGTCAGCCGTTGATCGCGGCGCGCATGATCGACAAATCGCCCGTGATCGCCTTATACACGTGCGACAGCTGGTATGCGTTGCGGATCAGTTCTACACTCTGCTCGGTCACGTTCACGCCGTTGTCATTCAGGTGGACCGACTCGCCGTCCTCCCAAACGTCCCAGGACGCGTTCTCGATTACCTCGCGGACTGCCTGCGCAGGCTTCGCGCTGCGCTGCGCCGCACGGAGCTGCTGCTCAAAGGACTCCTCAAAAGTGACCGTCTTAGTCTTATAGTTGGGGGTTTCCGCGTTGGCAATATTATCCAGGATCGCCGTCTGCTTGGCCCACAGGAATTCCATGGACCGCTCAAGCATCCCAAAGCCGGAACCGGTCAAACCGTTCATTCTGTTTCATCCTCCCTGACGAATCTTCTTAATAATACCTGCTGATGTTCCCATACGGCACAATATGCGCCGCATGAAAATTCCATTCATTCTATTATGATACACGCTTTACCCTAATTTTGCAAGGGGTTCCGGGAAAAAAGGCAGTGCTGCACAAAAGATTTTTCACTGCCGGGTGGGACAGGCGCGCCCCGGCGCATTTCTTCCCGCAATGTGTACTTTTCAGCGTCTTTTGGCGCGCATCACAAGCCGGAAAGCAGCAGCTCTGCCGCAGAAACCGAGCCATTGCGCAGCCGGCGCAGGAACGCTTGCCGCTGGGCGAGTTCCATATACTCCTCGTGGTGGCGGTGGCGGCGCTCCCAGAAGGTTTCGCCCTCATCCTTTTGCAGCTGGTCAGCCAGGCTGCCCTTGTCATCGCCCAGGTCAACAGAGGTGGTCCGGAAGGAGTCCTCATCCGCGCCAACGCTGTAGGTCGTGTACCCGGCGTAGCCGCCAACCCCCAGCGGCTTCGGCTGTGCCCATGCGGTGCTCAGCTTTTCAAGCACCCATTTTTCGTAATCGGGGTCGGCCTTCATGGCCTCGAAGCCCTCGTCGGAAATCCGCACTGCCAACGATTCCAGCGCCCGCGAAGGGTCGACCGGGATGGCGGAGATCCGCCCGGAAATATATTTTTTATACTGCTGCAAACTCATATCGCCGGTAGAAACGCCATGATCTGCGTCCCCACCCTCTTTTTTCGCAGTTTCCAGCACCGCAAGGTCGAAAAAGCCCATGCCGCTGGACGGGCGCTGCGCGCTGCCCGTGAGCAGGCTCTCAGAAAGGGTGCGCAAAGCTTCAGGCATCGCGTGGTTATGAATGACGGTACTCATTTGAATCCCTCCCAATGTTTTTGATATGCTTTGGAAAGCCCGCAGGCTCCCGTATCCTCCAAAACGCTGTCCGGCAGGGCCGGGCAGAATTTTGCGGGATGCGGGCCGGCCAGCTGCGTGGGAATCCCCCATGCAGCCAAACCGGCACCTTTCCACCTGGTTTACTGTTTCAGCTTGAAGCGGCGGGTCTGGTCCTGAAGCAGACGCACCTGCTCAAACAGCTCCGCACTGACCGCGGCAGACTCTTCCGAGCTCGCCGAATTGGTCTGTACAACTGCGGAAACCTGGCTGACGCCCTCCGTGACCTGCGCGATCGTGACGGCTTCGCCCTGCACGACCTTGGCAATCTCGCCGATCTGGTCGCTCGAACGGACCACCAGGTCAAGCGTTGTCCGGAGTGTTGCCGAAACCTCATCCACAATATTCCGCCCCCGTTCGGAAGCCGCAACCGAATTCTCGATCAGGTCCTTTGTCGCCTTTGCCGCACGGTCGGAAGCCGCCGCAAGGCTGCGCACCTCGCTCGACACGACCGCAAAGCCCTTGCCCGCCGAGCCTGCGCGCGCCGCTTCAACCGCAGCGTTCAGCGCGAGGATATTGGTCTGGAATGCGATATCCTCAATGGTCTTGATGATCTCGCCGATCTTCTGGGAGGCTTCGGTGATGTCGCGCATCGCGGCGACCATCTGCTCCATCTGCTCGCTGCTCAGGGTGACCTGGTCACGCGCCTTGCGCGCGCTCTCCTGCGCGGCACCCGCCGATTCTACGTTGCGGGACGCATTGCGGGACAGGTCGTCCAGCGTTGCAAACAGCTCTTCGACGGCGCTCGCCTGCTCGGTCGCACCCTGCGCCAGCGCCTGGGAGCCGCTCGACAGCTGCTCGGCGTTGCCCGAAACCTTGTGCTCGGCCTGCGTGATCTGCGACAGCGCCATCGACATCTTCTCGGTAAAGCTTTCGATTGACTGCTCAATCGAGCGGAAATCGCCAATAAACGGCTCCGCCGCATGGACGTCGAAGCTGCCTTCCGACAACTGCCCCATGATGCGGTTGATATCCTCGACATAGCTGCGGATGATCGCGAGCGAGCCTTCCAGCGTCTTTGCGAGGTCGCCAAGCTCATCATCCGCGTGGTACTCCAGCACAACATCCAGCTTGCCGTCCATCAGCGGGCGCGTGCGCTCGGTAATCATCAGGATCGGCGCAACGACATGCTTAAATACGTACATGACCAGGCTGACCAGGCATGCCAGGCACAGCAGGCAGCTCAGCCCCGCAAACCCCTGCATGAGATTCATGGAGGTATTCATATTGGCGATGCTTTCCGACTTTAAGGTCTCGCAGCGTTCGATCACCTCATCCAGATAGCCGACCAGCGTGCTGAGGTTGGCCTGGATCGTCTGCTGATAAAACTGCTGCGCCTTGACGCTGTTATACCCCAGCGCTTCCGTCGCCGAGCCATGCAGCTCGGCATGGAGCGGCTCAATCTTGTCGCGCAGCTCCAGGATGGTTTCGTCATCGGTGCCAAGGTCGCCATAGACCCACTGCCCAAGGATGCAGGTCGTGGGGTCCTTGCTTCCGGTAAACTCGGTGCCCTCATAAAGAGCGTTGGACAGGTTCGCCGACCATTTGTAGTGGGCGACCTCCGCCTTCAGCGCGCGGTCCAATACGGCGCTCTCCGCTTCGCTTTCGGCCTGCGCCCCCTTTACCTGGTACAGCCCAACGCCGTTCACTACGGCGAGCAGCACGGCCGAGCCAATTGCGGCGGCAACCCGTATCCAAACATTCTTCTTAATACTTTTGCGCATAAAATACGCAGCCTCCCTTCAAAAATATGCAAACCAAAGGCTGTGGGCATGCCCTTGAAGCATCTGAAGCCCGGAGCCCTTTCCAAGGGCGCAACCGTCCCCCCGGACTACAGCCCAACACTTTACTATCATACCTTTTTTCGACGGAAAATGCAAGCTGTTTTCCTCAAAAAGGTTTCCCAGGATGTGGAAGCCCCCCAAATAAAGCCGCAGACGCTCCTGCCCGCTTAGCCGCCTAAGTTATTGATCAGTTCGTCGGCGTCCGAGAAACATTGCAGGTACAACGCGCTCACCTCCTCCGCGCTCAGCTTGACCGGCAGCGCCGGCAAGATCAGCCGCGGGTTGGACATTTCATACAGCATGACATACTGCAACCACTGCGTGTAGCCGTTCTCGGCCTCCCCCGTCAGCGCGTCGCGCAGCCCCGGGCTGATATTGAGGCCCTGCAGGAGCGTCGCCATCGGGGTGTCCAGGATCTGATCGAGCATACTGAACATCCCCAGCAGGAAGCCCTCCTCGCCGTCCAGCCCTGCCGATTCCATCAGGTGCTCCAGGAACAGGCCGCGCAGGCAGCCCTGCCGGATCAGCTCGTCGGACTGCGCCGCATTGTTCTCCCGGGCCAGAAGCAGCAGCGCATACCGCCGCAGCCCCCCCTGCCCCATCTGGATCAGCATCCGGCGGATATCCGGCAGCACATTGCCCCCGAAATTGTCCTGAAAGCCCGCGCGGCTGAGCAGCAGGTAGGTCATCGCCGCGTCGCCCTCGATCAGCTTGGCGCAGGCGTCAAAATCTACGCTGGGCTGCAGCAGCTCATGCAGCAGCTTCCCATAAGGGGACTGCGACAGCTGCACCCGCGTGTTCATCAGCTTCGGCTTTTCAAAATAGTAGCCCTGGAACAGCAGGAACCCCATATCACGCGCAGCGTCAAAATCGGACTGCGTCTCGATTTTCTCTGCCAGCATGGTCACCGGCACCTTTTTCAGCTTGCGCGCAAATCGCCGGATATCCTCCCGCCCAAAGCGCTGGAAATCGACCCGCACGATGTTGATCAGCGGCAGGATCGGGTTATACTGCCCGTGCCCGTCGTAATCTTCAAGCACCAGCGTATACCCCAGTTTACGCAGCTCCTCCAGTTTTCGCGTCACCGCCGCGTCGACCGCAATATCCGCCATAACCTCCACCGCAACCTCCTGCGGGTTGGCAAGGCGCACAAAATCGTTCAGGATCAGGTTGCGCGTAAAATGGATGTATGCCATATGCCGCCCGGTCAGCCGGGACAGGCCGAACAGGGACATCGCTTCCGAAAGGACGCTGCGCGTCGCCGCGTCGCCGTCGACAATATTGGATACATTGCCGTTGTTCGCGTCACGGTAAAGGAGCTCGTAACTTCGTATCTCCTTATTAGCATTATAGATCGGCTGGCGTGCAATATATGCGTACACGGTTTAACTCCTCTGCTTTCGTTTTGTTGTTGGCCGGGCGCACCGCATATGCGTGTACGCCCGGCAGCTTTTCAGCACAGGTCATTCCTTACAGCGGATGACCACTTCATCATTTTCGGCAAGCGTCCGCGTGAAATCGCAGGGCGCGCCGTTGAGCAGCAGCTCTACCGGGCCGCGCAAATGATCGAAATCCAGCCCGGAATGCTGCAAAATATCCATAAAATAGTAGGGGTCGCCGTTGTCCTTCGGCGGCAGGCTGAGCGGACTGCCGTTGAGCCGGATAGACAGCCCCTGCGAACCAGCCGTCTTTTGCGCCGCTGCAAAGACCGGCAGGTCCGGCAGTATGACGCGCGGGACGCCACGCCGTTTCGGCGCGTTCGGATCGCGCACGGGCACTGCTGCACGGGGTGCGGCAATCTTCTCCGCAGGCTCTTCTACCGGCGCGCTTTCCACTGCCGGTTCAGAAACCCTTTCCGGCGCTGTCGGCGCAGGCTTCTCCACTGCTGGCACTGTCGGCGCAGGTTTTGCCTTTGCTGGCGGATCTGCTGGCACTAGCGGTACAGGCTTTTCCTCTACTGGCTGCACCGCGGGCGCTGCCGGTGCAGGTTTTTCCTCTACTGCCAACACTGCCGACGCTGCCGGTGCAGGTTTTTCCTCTACTGGCTGCACCGCTGGCGCTGCCGGTGCAGGTTTTTCCTCTACTGGCGGCACCACTGGCGCTGCCGGTGAAGCGTTCTCCCCCACGGTTTGGAGCACCGGTGCGGCGCTCCCAAAGGCAAGCCGGCCTGCCAGCTCCCGGCCTGCCCGCTGCGGCGCTGGGCCGCCAGACCCACTCGACAGGACCGTCGCATGAGACCGCACGGGCGCGGCAGGTGCTGCGGGCGCTGGCTCGCCCACCTCTGCGGGGCGGACCGGCCTGCGGGCCTGCTGTGGCTGCGGGGTTCCATCCGCAATCACGACGTCCCCCGTATGCAGCGCATATCCAAGCGGTTTGGGCTCGCCATTCACAAAAACGCTCCCGGGGAAGCTTTCCCCGAGCGCTTCCGCCAGCGTCCGCGAAGCGTTCACACCCGCCTTCGCCGGGACAAACACCACGCTGTCGCCTGCGTGCACCACCGCGCCCAGCTCGGCTTCCTCCCCGTTCAGGCGGATGATCGGCGGCGTGCCCGGCGTACCGCGGAAAAACTGCCGCTCCCCGTTCAAGGTAAACGACAGGTTCGAGCCGGTACGGCCCATCAGCTCGCCGTAATTGCTGCCGTTCATCAGCAGCACGTCCCGGATGGTCAGCGTCCCGCTGCGGAACAGCTTGGCGGGCGCGCCGTTCAGGGTCACGACATAGCTGTCGTTGATCATGCCGAGCGCTGCGGATACCGCGATGCCCAGCGGCGTGGAATATTCCGGGTCGTTGAGCGCGTATTCGTCCGAAAACGCATTCTTTTCAAAATGATTGCCCGCAATAGCAACCCGCATATCATCCATCCCGAGCGCCTGGGCAACCGCTGCGCGCAGGCCGTACAGCTTGCTCCCGCCGCCCGCCAGGAAGGCCGCTGACGGCGGGCCCCCGTTGAGCTCGATCACCTTATCCGCAATCTCCTCCGCGAGCACCTTCACCGCAGGGGCAGTCAGTTCAATCAGCTGCTCCGAGGTGCATTCATGCGCAATGCCGAGGATATCGGTGTAGTGCAGCGGGCCCTGCCCGCCGATGCCCATCTTGAGCGCTTCGCCGGTCTGGAAATCGACCAGCAGCTGCTTCATCAGCAGCTCTGTGACCTCGTCGCCCGCAACCGTCGCCATCGTGTACCCGGCGACGCTGCCGCTGCGGCACACCGCGATATCCGACGTGCCCGCGCCGATATCGACCAGCACCAGGTTCAGCAGCCGGATATCGACCGGGATCGCCGCGTTAAGCGACGCAATCGGCTCCAGCGTCAGGCTGGACACCTCAAGCCCAGTCCGCGCAACCACGGTATACAGGCTGTCGACGACCTCCCGCGGGAGGAAGGTTGCAACCACATCGACCTCCATGACCCTGCCCCGGTGCCCGTGCAGCGTAGACAGCGGGTAGCCGTCCAGCCGGTACTGGGACGCGGTATAGCCGACCATATAAAAGCCGCCCTCGCCGCCGCCGGAGACCGCGCCCTCCGCCGCGGAGACCGCGCCCGATTCCAGCTGGTTGACCAGCTCGTCGTCCGCCTGCCGCGGCTCGGCGAATTCCATCGTAAAGCTGGCCCGCGCCGAGCGGAGCGCACGCCCCGCCGCCGCCACGCACACCCGCTGCAAGCGGATATGCTGCCGCGCTTCCAGCCGTTCCACGACCGTCTTCGCAACCGCCGCGACCTGCGCGATATCTTCGATCTGGCCGTCCAGCATGGCGCGCCGCCCGTGGGGCTCTTTTTCAATATCAAGCACGCGGAAGCGCCCGCCTTCCTCGCGCCCCAGCACGCCCACGATACTGCGCGTGCCAATATCAAGTGCAAAAATGGTAGCCCGGTCCTGCACCGGCATGGCTCCCGCCTCCTTCCTGCCGCCCGCCGCATCCGTATTTTCCGGCGAAAATGCGAGCGCCCCGGCCCGCATCGCTGCCGATCTGGCAGCGGTGCGCCTGCCGGGGGATACCCGCCGCCGCATTAGTATTTATCGTAGGAAGAAGCCGAATAGCTGCCCGCGTCATAATCGGACCCGCCAGAAGCGTATGCCGGTTCGCTGCGGCGTACTTGAGCGGCGCCGCCCTGCTTGAGGGTGAAGCGGCTCATCAGCTGGTCAAGCAGCTGCGCCTGGCCGGAAAGCTCCTCGCTGGCTGCTGCGGTCTCTTCGCTGGTTGCGGAGTTGGTCTGGACAACGGCGCTGATCTGCTCGATGCCCTCGTTGACCTGTGCGATGGACTCGGCCTGGCGCTCGCTGGCTTCGGCGATGTTGCCCATCATCGAAACCGCGCTCTCGGTCAGCTCGCGGGTCTGGTCAAGCGCCTCGGCCACCTCGGAAACATAGCCGCTGCCCTTCTTGACCGCGTTGATCGCATTTTCGATACGCGCCTGGGTCGCCTTGGACGCCTCGTCCGACTTGGAAGCCAGGTTGCGCACCTCGTCAGCCACGACTGCGAAGCCCTTGCCCGCGCTGCCCGCGCGCGCCGCTTCCACCGCCGCATTCAGCGCGAGGATATTGGTCTGGAACGCAATGTCGCTGATCGTGCCGATGATCTCACGCACATCTTCCGCAGCGGTCTTGATCTCGTCCATCGCGCCGATCATATTGCGCATCCGCTCGTCGCATACGCCGACCTGCATGCCTGCCTGGTTTGCCTTCTCGCGGGAGGTCTGCGCCATCTTGGAATTCTCGTTTGCGCTCTCGGTAATCTCGGTAATGGTAGCCGAAAGCTCCTCGACCGCGCTGGCCTGCTCGGTCGCGCCCTGCGCAAGCGCCTGCGCACTGTTGGAAACCTGGTCGGAGTTCGCCGACACCTGGTCGGAGGACTGCGCGATCTGCGCAAGCGCGTCGCTCAGGCTGTCGTTGATCCCGCGGATCGACTGGAGTACCGGCGCAAGGTCGCCGACATAGGAATCTTCTGCACGGGTGCGGATATCGAAGTTGCCCTGTGCCATTTCGCCCAGCAGATAGCCGATATCGGAAATGACGCGGTTGAGGTCGTCCACCACCAGGCGGGACGCTTCTACCATCTGGCCGATCTCATCCTGCGAGTCAATGGCCGGCAGCGGGGAATGCAGGTCGCCATGCGCAAGCGCCTGAAGCCGGCGGACGCACTCCGCGAGGGGCAGCGCGATGCCGCGCGAGATCGAACCGGAAACGACTAGCCCAAGGACCAGAGCGATCACGATCAGCGCCGCAACGATGCACAGGCAGATCAGGGAAGTCGTCGCCACCTCGTGCTTCAGGTCGTCGCCCTGCGTGATCTTCAGCTCAAGCAGCGAGCGCACATTGTCATAAATCGTGTCAAAGTCCTTGTCAAGGTCATTGAACATCTCATCCTGGAGCTGGCGGCGCGTGCTTTCGGACATATTGCCGGTCACACGGGTCATCAGGTCCTTTGCCTTGATGAGGTAATCGTTCCACGCCGTCTCCGCCGTGTTGTAGGTCGCCATTGCACTGTCCGTCACAAGCGAATTTTCCACTTCGGCCATGTACTCGTTTACTGTGTTGACCAACGCCTCCATTTCGCCCTGCGACTCCTTACGGATATCCGCATCGAGGCAGCTGACCGCATCATGCACCTTGCCGTCCAGCTTCGCAAACGCGCCAAGCACCATGCCCGCGTCGCCCTGCGCAAAACCGTAGCGCTCCAAACCGGAATCATACTGCTGCTGGATATTATGCATCATCACAGAACTGACGAGCCCGGAAATGCTTGCGATGACCGTGATGCCCACGACTGCAAGCGTAATCCTTCTTTTGACCGACAAACGATTGAGTTTCATTGGAAAACTCCCCTTTTCCTTAAGTATTTTGTATATCCCATAGCACGGGCCGGCAGAGCGGCCCGTCATATGTGAAGAGTACGCGGCGGCGCCGCAGAGCCCAGGGGCGTCCCGCCAGCCCAGCGGGTCCCGGCTTTTCGCTACCGGAAATTGTTATAGAACGAGCGCTTGCCGCCCAGCCCCAGGCTGACACGGCGGTCGACCGAAGCGATGCGTTCCATCACCCGGCGGTTGCGCTCGCACATCTCGCGCAGCGCCTGCTCCTCCTCAAGCAAGGGGCCGCTGACCTCCTCCCCATCCATCAGGGCGCTGAGGCGGATCGCATCCTCCTCCTCTTGGTGCAGCACGCCCTCGCGGATGGTCTCCTCGATCTCGTGGAGCTCCAGAAGCGGCTGCTGCCGCATGGCAACCAGCATCTTTGCAGAAACCTCATCGCGCCTGTCCGTCGCCTGTGCAAGCTGTTCGGTCAGGTCGCTGAGCTCGCTGAGCTTCATGTACTCCTTGCGTTTGCTCATCCGCAAGCTTTCCACAAATTCCATATCCATGCCATCACCCCCCGCCATCCTGCTGCGGCCCTGCCGGGTCCCCGCCGCGGCCCTCCGCGCAGTTCTTGCTCGCGGTGCGGAAGGTATC
>QXXE01000105.1 GCA_009911355.1 Clostridiaceae bacterium
GCCTCCTTAATTCTCTTTGATTATACATTAAATCCTTGCGTATGAGGTGTCAACTAAAATGGTACAACATCACTTTTCCGTTACCATGCTGATTAGCTCCACGCATAGGACGTAGGTAATGACAAGCCCCGCTATGGGGACAATGACATTTTCCGATAATGAGCGTATCATGCTGAAAATGCCCGCGTTCCAGCCCTGCGGGGTCTGCCCTACCTCTGCGGCGATAGTGCCGACTTTCTCGTTTACGTCCCCGAACATAGTTGACAGGTTCCCGTTAATGGCTCCTATGAGGATTTCCTTTATCCATTCCGTGATCGCGTCAAGTATGCTCTGCATAGGCTCTTACCCGCGCTTTTTAACCGAACAGCCCGGAAAGCAGGGGTACAAGGGTCATGCCGATCAGGGCAACGCCGCCGCCCGCCATGAGCTGTGTTATCCCCAATTAGTAGGAACAATACAGCTTTCTGGCGGGCGGCGGCACGTCAAGAAATATATATGGAGTTTTTAAAGAATCCCCCGGAGCAGGGGAGCGGTCAGCCTGTGACCTGCTCCACTTCCGGTATGGGTTTGAGACTAAAATGAATTTCGATAGAAATGTGTCTTGTTTTGTCGCTGTCTATGGTTTCATGGACAACGATTTCTTTAATCAGGCGGTTTAAGGTGGAAGCGTCCAGCTCGTTGATGTCCCGGTATTCCTGTATGGATTCCACCCACTGCCTTGCGTCCACGGCAAGCCGGATTTCATCGGCAAGGCGTTTCCGGCCTTCCTCAACTTTAGCCTTTAATTCTGCCTGTTCCTTCTGTGTCTTTTCCAGCAGGAGATTGAAGTTTTCTTCTGTGATTCGTCCGGCTACCATATCCTCATAGAGCCGCAATACCATCTTTTCCAGCACTTCAATCCGTTCTTCGTCTTTGGCAAGGGTGCGCTCCATCGCTTCCCGCTGGTCTTTCTGCTTGGCATGGCAGGTATCGGTCAGCCGTCCGGCTACTGCTTCACTGTCGGTCAGGGCAGCGGCGGCGCACTCCCGGATTTTGTTCAGCACAAGAGAATAGAGCGTGTCAAATTCAACCCGGTGCTGTGTGCAGTGCTGCTTCCCATAGGCATTATAGGTCTTGCAGGAGAAAATCCGCTTCGGGAACTTCTCATGCGTGGTGCGGATGGTGAGAGCCTTTCCGCACTCCCCGCATTTTATCAGCCCTGCAAAGAGGTTGATTTCCCCGGATTTGCCCGGTCGCTGGCGGGATTTCAGTTTTTCCTGCACAATCGCAAAGTCCTTTTTGTCCACCAGCGGCTCATGCGTCCCCTCCACCACAATCCAGTCCTCCGGCTTCTTATCCCGTATCGTGCCGATTTTAAAGCGGTACTCGGTCTTTTGGGAAGCGATTGCGCCGGTGTAGACGGGGTTCATCAGGATTTCCTTAATCACGGAGAAGTCCCAGACGTACCGCCCGTTTTCCGGGTCTTTCTTTTCCCATTTGGTGCGGATGTTCCGGTGTCCCCGCTTCCGGTTCCACCATGTCGGGCAGGGGTGCTTTTCTTCCTCCAGCCTGCGCCGGATGTAGTTGGGGCCGTGGCCGTCCAGCGCATATCCAAAAATCAGCCGGACAACCGGGGCGGTTTCCCCGTCAATGAGAAGGTGGTTCTTGTCCTCCGGGTCTTTCTTGTAGCCAAACGGGGCGATACAGCCGGTGAACTGGCCTTTCTGCGCCTTCAGCACATAGGAAGAATGGACTTTCTTGGAAATATCCTTGCTGTACATTTCATTCAGGATATTTTTAAAGGGCGCAATGTCGTTGTTGTCCCGCATGGTGTCGATACCGTCATTCATGGCGATGTAGCGCACACCGTTTCTTGGGAAGAAGTCCTCGATAAGCTGCCCGGTCTGCAAGTAGTTCCGTCCTAACCTCGATAAATCCTTTGTAATCACAAGGTTTACTTGTTTCCGCTCGATGGCTTTCAACATCCGTTTCAGGTCGGGGCGTTCCATGTTCAAGCCGGTGAAACCGTCGTCCTGATAGACTGCCGTAACCTCCCATCCCTGCTTCTGGCAGAACTTTTCCAGCATATCCCGCTGGTTCTCGATACTGGCGCTCGTCCCGTCAAGGTCGTCGTCCTTGGATAGCCTGCAATAGATAGCTGCCCGGAAGCTCCCGGCAAGAAGTGTGTCCATTCCTGTATATCCAAAAGTGTTCATCATAACCGTTTACCCGCACAATCCAGACGGAACACGGTCACTTGGAACCTCATCTTTATTATACC
Source organism: Clostridiaceae bacterium (assembly GCA_009911355.1). Taxonomy (GTDB): domain Bacteria; phylum Bacillota; class Clostridia; order Oscillospirales; family Butyricicoccaceae; genus QXXE01. The sequence goes on from QXXE01000105.1 coordinate 2,261, forward strand.
TTATTTCTTGTGTTTTAGCAAGATATTCTTTATCTGTTTTTCTGCTGTGTTTCTGTGCGATAAGGCTCACGAAAACGTCCGTAGCGTCCAGTTCGCCGTCAAATATTGTGGTGACATGAATCTCTGTTTTATTTTTCGCCATAGGCAGTTGTCCTCCATAGATGAAAACAGCCAGACAGGGAAGGTCGGCAACGAAGTCCGGCAACGGGCTTCAAAAAACCTTGGAACGAATCCTTGTCTGGCGGTTGGGTTATTTTATACTTTTTCTTTTATTTTTCTGTTGCTTTGGTTGTTAAAAGGGAGAAAAGCCGATAGTTACGGGATTTTCCCCGGCAACCGGCTCGGCAACGGGGTAGCAACGAAGTGTGCAACGGGCTGTCATTTGCCGGATTTTTTCAGAATGGAAGTTCCATCTGCTCCGGCACTGGTGTAAATCCCTCTAGCGTTTTTCCCACCCCGTTGCCGGTGTCCGTTGTCGGCTGCTCCCGTTCCCATCCTTTTTGTCTGCCGTATCCGGCAAACATCCGGGGATTGGAGAAATACTTCCAGCCGGTGACGCACTGGTTCATTATCTCGTTGATTTCCCGGATTTCCCATTGTTTCGGCTCGTCAAAAGCGTGGTTTAAGGCTTCTTTGTAAAGCTGCTTGGAGCAGATGGTATCGCCGGGGTAGCTGTCAAGGAAAGCCTGAATCATCCCGGCTTTGGTGTCCTCCGGCATAAAGTCCCGCTGGTGTTCTTTTAGATAGCGCACCATTTCTGGGCTGAATGTCAGCTTCCATCTGCCGCTTTTGTAAATCTCCATCGCTTCCGCCCACACTTGGCTGATATAGGCTCTGGAAGCGGCTTCGTCCTCTAAGATATGGATTTGCGCCTGCTCCGGGCATACCTGTATGGGGATAAAGCGGCGGTTGCCGGAGCGGTCAAGGGGCAGGAAGTCAAGGGCGTTGGACGTGCCGCCAAACACACACTGCCTTGGGCGGTCTGCCGGGTGGGTTTCATAGGGTATCTTGTAAACCTCCTTCTGGCGGCTCAAAAATGACTTGATTTCCTCTATGCTCTTGGCGTTTGCGGTGGCAATCATCTCCGACATCTCGATTATCCAGTGACCTTGCAGCTTCCGGTATACATTGTCATCGTCCAGCTTCCGCAAATCGTCCGAAAACCACTCGTCTTTGACTGCCAGCAGACGGAAGAAGGTGGACTTCCCGGCTCCCTGACCGCCCACAAGGCAGAGCATGACTTCAAACTTGCAGCCAGGGGAAAATGCCCGGTGGATGGCTCCCAACAAAAACAGGCGCAGAGATTGGTATGTGTAATCGTCCTCACCGGCTCCTAAAAAATACCGCAGGCAGGAGCGTATCCGTTCAGTCCCGTCCCATGTCAGGCTGTTTAAATACTCCCGGACAGGGTGGTAGCTGTTCTCGTTGGCGGCAAGGTCGGCGGCGTCCTGTATCTTCTTTTCGCTTGTCAGGCCGTAGGTTTCTTCCAGATACAGCCGGATATATTTCATGTCGGTGTCGGTCATGGGGCTGTCCGGGGTTCTTTTGTAGCCGATAGGTTTTAAAATGTCGGTGCGGTCGGTCAGCAGGTTGTAAGCAACCGCCCCGGACAGGAGCGGGTCGCACTGGAACACGGTCAGGCAGTTGCGGATACTGTTTCGGAAGCCGCCTTTTTCGGTGGTTTCCAGCAAGGCTTTGACGTCCTCAACGCTCCGGGGCGGCTCGGTGTTTTCTGCCATGTTCTTTAGTTCCTGCTGTATCTCTGGCGGTAAGTTCTGCCATTCGCCTTTCAAGGTTTCTCACTTCCTTTCCGTGTCCTGTGATAAGGGCTGCCCGCTCTGAAAGTTCCCCCGATAGAAGTACGTCTATCAGGTATTCCACCCGGCTCATGTTCTGCAGGGCTTCCACAAACCGGGGATTCCATGCTTCATCCGGCTGTCGTGGGGCGTGTTCCTCCTTCCAGCGGCGCAGGAGATGGTAATAGTCGGACAGCACCCGGAAACAGTGCCGCTCCATGCGCTTAAATTTCTGTTCTTCGCTTTCCCTCCGTAAGCGTGGCCGGATGGGTTGCTTTCCGGTGTTCTTTCTATCCTCATAGGGGATGGAGAAGTCCTGCGCCAGCATGAGGGCGGCTTCCTTACTGCCGATTCCATAAAGACGAGAAACAAAGTCAATCACGTCCCCGGTGGCTCCGCAGCCGAAACAGTAAAAGCGGCGGTCAACCTTCATGCTTGGGTTCTTATCGTTATGGAACGGGCAGACGCACATCCCGTTCCGGTTTACTTTTATTCCATAACGCTCCGCAGCCTGCCTTGTGGTGACGGACTGCTTCACGGCTTCAAATACGTTCAATAGGCGTTTCCTCCTGATAATCCCAACGTGAGCGACACAATGTCGTTCACGTTGTCTGTAAATCCATCTTGTTCAAAATAAAAAAGCACCTGCCAGCGATTTCCAATCACAAAACAAGTGCCTGTTTAAAGTTCCATATTCTGTTGTTTCTGTGTCCGGGGCGGCTGGCGTTTCTCTGCCTGCTCCTGCCGGATGCGTTCCTGCCGCCCTTTCAGGTTCCCCTGTACGGACGGTTTCTTCCCCGGCTCGGCGGTCTGTCGGTACTGCTCGGATGGCAACACTTGGTTGAGCCAGCGGCGCACATCCCGCAGCACTTTTACATCTGCCTGAACCGCTTCCAGCTCTTCCCCCTGTTCCGGCAGGGCAGAAGTAAGCTGTTCCCGTTCCGCTTCCAAATCTTTGCGGGAGTAGGAATTGCCTTTCAGGTTGGCTTTCAAATACCGGATAGCGGCATTGTAAGCGTCCAGTTCCTCCCGGTGGCTCTCCGCAAACTGCTCCTTTTTCTTCTTCCAGCCGATGGCGGCGTACTCCTTATGGACTGGCTTGTTGGCTTCGTATTTATCAATGTAGGACAGCATGGTGTCGATGGCTTTGATGCGCTTCTCGCTTTTTTTCACGCTCTCCATGACAGAAACGGCGGTCTGGCTGATTTCGTCCAGCCGGGTGTCAAGGCTCTCCACGGTGGAGATTCCTTTTTTCCGCAGAAAATCCATTGCCGCCTGTACCCTGTTGAAGTCGGCAACTGTGCCTTTGAGCTTCCCTCTGGAAGTCCAGCCGGCACGCTGCCCGCTCCGCAGTTCTAAATACTGTGAGAGCAGCTCCGGTATGGCCGGTTCCTTCGTCTGCTCCAATGCTTCCATCAGGGCGGCTTTTTTCTCTTTTAAATCGGCAATCCAGCCTTTTAAGTGGCGCACCATCTGGCGGATGGACTGCATGAGGGAGTTGGCAGCTTTGATGTCCCGGTTCAGGTTGCCGATGCTGGTCTGGATTCCTTTCTTCTCCATCTGGCAGGCGGCTGGCCCCATGTGGACGGTGGGGATTTTATCAATCCCTTGTCGGGCATAGGAGCGCAGGTCAAGCCGTTCCGGGCGGTGATTGGCTTCTAAGTAACGGTTAGCCGTGTCCGCCCATCCCTGCCGCCAGATTTCAGCGTATTTCTGGTCGTTCCAGTCCACGGTGTTCTCCTTATGGCTTTTCCATCTGCCGGACGGGAGCCGGATTCTTTCGCCGTTTTCGTCAAGGTCGTATACCTTGCGGCATTTGGGGAGCCATTTCCCTTTTTCGTCCATCGCCCGCATAGTGAGCAGGATATGGGCGTGGGGGTTGCCGTCCCCTTTGTCATGGATGGCAAAATCGGCTATCATGCCTTTGGAAACAAAATACTCCCGGCAGTAGTCACGGATAAGGTCGGCATACTGTTCCGGCGGGATTTCCCTTGGGATGGCAAGCACGAACCTCCGGGCAAGCTGGGAGTTCCATTGTTTTTCCTGCGCTTCAGCAGAGTTCCATAAGGTGTTGCGGTCTGCAAACTCCGGCGGAGCATGGGGTGGGAGCATGATTTCTTTGTGGGTGACTTCGGTTTTATAGGGATAGTATTTCTGTTCCTGGTCATATTCAGAAAACAGTTTCTCACCGCTCTGGTAGGCGGCGGCGGAAACGGCGGATTCATTGTTGCTCCGCTTGATGATGGTGATTTTACAATGCGGGCATGGCAAGTGTGCGCCCTCCTTTCTCCCGGATTCCGGGCAAAAAAATAGCAGGATACCTTTTCAGATTTCCTGCTTGGATATGCCGTTGGTGGGCGGCGAGTTATTTAATTTTTTGATAGGCTGTCAGTTCGACAAACTGGAAGTTTCTAAGCGAAATTATCGTCATGCCATGTTATGAATGTGGGCAACTTATGATACTTTTCAAAATATTCAAGGGCTTCCATCACCTGTTCTGTGGGCAGCACATAAGATAAGGGAAATGGGTCAAGTTCACCATTTATTATAAAATTCATGGTTTCATCATCTGTGCCAGTATAGTTTGGATTTCTGGAGCTTAATCCTGCGTCACCTTCCTCGTTATAATAATTGAGCCAACCCCAGTCACCATTTATTAACCCACACATCGCCCGTTCATCATCTTCTGTTTCTTTTGAATAAACCCAGATTTCTTTATACTGACCGTTTTCCCAACTATCAATAATCATAGCTATTTCTCCCCAAATAATGATTTGTCACTAGCTCCATTATACGCTATCTCATAAAAAAAGTATAGCCGGATTTCAGAAAACTTGTCGAACGGAAACAGCTTGTAGCGTAAAATGATTCCTCCCGGCAAGTCCACAAGGGGGTAGCTGGCGGAGCCAGCGCAGGGGAAGTGTAGCTTCCCCTGTGATGATTGGAGCAGATTGAAAATCTGTGAAAATCATCTGCTGTCCGCAGGACGCTCCCGGCAGGGCGCAATGCACCACTTCCCCAAGTGGTGTATAATTGCGCCCTCTTCCAGAGGGGAGTTTTTCAGCTTGTCACTTTGGAAGACGTCAACGTGAGCGCGCCCGGCTCGTCCACGTTAAAACTTCCCTTAAAAAATCAAGATGCGCCCGGCGCACTTTGATTCTGGAACTGGCTTTTTTTACCGTTCCTGCTGTCTGGGCTTTTTGTCAGGATAGAGTTTCCCGGCAACAACGGCGGCATGGCTCTTTATCCTGATTTCCCCCTCCTGTTCGCTGTGTCTTGCGTTCCGGTAGCCCTCATCGGAGAGATAGAAACGGAACCGCTCCCCCTTAAAGCCGACAAAGCAATCCTTCTGTACTTCCAGTGTAATCATGTGGCGGGTTTCCGGGTGAAAGCGTTCTTTTCCTGACAGGTCATGCCCCTGCATAATCGGCTCCTGTGCCTTTGCCGCCGCAAGCCGCCGGCGGATGGAATTGTCACGCTCTGCAAGGAACCGGGCTTTTGTGGCGGCGACAAAGTGGCTGCACTCCGGTTCCGGTATCTTTTCCAGTTTTCGGATGGCGTTCTCCACGATTGCCTTTGTCAATAAGTCCTTTATCACCGGCACGATTTCCTTCATGCCCGCAAGGGTTTCCTCCTTGGTCGGTGCGGCATACTGGTAGATAATGTCCAGCTCGCTTTTTGAAAATTTCATTCCGTGTCCTCCTTCCGGTTTTCTGTAAGAACCTGTGCCACAAGACGTTTGGTGTCGCTCCGGCAGAACAGCACTTTTAAGATGGTGCTGACCTGTTCGTCCGTCACGGATTCCGGGTGGGGGAGATGGCTTTCCAGCATAGCCCCTCTGGTGCAGAGCCGATGTGTCCGTTCCTTCCGGTTCAGCGTCTTTATCTGGTGTTCCAGCATTTTTTCTTTATGCTCCGCCCTCCGCAGTTTCGCTTCGGTCTTTGCAATCTCCTGATTCAGTTTTTCCAGCTTCTCATTCATGGGCGGCGTCCTCCTTTGGGAGCAGGATGTAGATGTGGCTGACCTCCCCGATTCCCTGACGGACACGCATAATCATCCCGGCCTGTTCCAGTTCGTTTAAGGAACGCTTGCAGGTCTGGGGGCTTCGGGAGAGTGCAGCCGCTATCTCCATGACGGGGAAGCGGATAAAGAGAATCCCGTTGCTGTCCTCGGTTCCTTTTGTCAGGATTTCATCCAGCAGGCGGGCATACATGACCTTTGCCGTATTGCTGACCGGAAGCCGGAGCATTGCCTTTGGGAGCGGCATACAGGGCGGCAGGGGTGTACTGGCTATCATAAATTCACAATTCATTGGGTGGTGTCCTCCTTTTGGCTCGTTTGGATTGGTAACGGGGGCAGTCGATAATCACAGCCCGGAAACTCTGCTTACATTCATGCTGGCATTTCCGGCAGAGTTCGTTGTAGCTTCTGCGCCCCGGTCATTCAGGAAGAAAGCAAGTTCTTTCTTCAACTTTTTTGACATTCTCGGCATGATGCCTCCTTCATAGAAAAACCGCCCGTTTCAGCAGTAACAGCCGGAATGGGCGGACAGTGGTTTTTGGTGTAGCGTTTCGGGGTAATTTTCAAGGGAAATACAGCCGTAGAGCCGCCCCAAAATCCCCCTTGGTATTACGGACAGGGCAGACTATGCCCTGTGAAATTGTTGTGTTTCGGTATCGTTTCGGTGTTCATTTTGCCGGTTCCCTCTGCTGTCGTTCCTGCCCCCGTCTTTGGCGGCGTTTCGCTCCACTTGGTACGCTCGTTGCGGTCAGGGTTCCTCCGTTTCCCTGCCGGAAGTCGTTGCGCTACATCGCCGGGGAGCATATCCCATACAGGCCGGTCATTCGATTGGAATAATCCATCGATGAACTGCCTATATCATATGACATTTTTGTACCATGTGCCGTATGTCCACGAATCAGGAATAAAGCCCAAAATCTGAAAAATTCCACGATTGCGGAAAAGGCTTTCTGCCGGACGGGTGCAAAATCAGATGTGCATTTTGCACTTCTGAAAATCCGGGCAAATCAAAAGCGCATTTTGCGCCTTTGAAAAGAATCACAAAGGGAAATGCGCCCGGCATGGATATGTGGTACAATGGGGATGGCGGCAAAAGCTGGCCGCAGGGAAGGAGCAGGAAGCCATGAAACAGGGGATAACGATTCAGGAGCGGTTAAAGGATTTAAGGACGGAGCGGCATTTAAAATTAGAGGAACTGGCGGCGGCTACAAAGATTTCCAAATCAGCCTTGGGAAGCTATGAGAATGACGAACTCAAGGAAATCAGCCACAAAAACCTTGTGGAGCTGGCAAAATTTTACAGCGTGTCAACGGATTACCTGCTCTGCCTGACAGAGAACCGGAACCATCCGGGCATGGAACTTACGGAGCTGCATTTGAGTGACAGCATGGTGGAGCTGTTGAAAAGCGGGCGTATCAACAACCGGCTGCTGTGTGAGATTGCCACACATGAGGATTTTGTTACCCTGATGACGGACACGGAGATTTATGTGGATGGTGTGGCAACCGCCCACTTTCAAAACTTCAACAGCCTTCTGGAAGTCCTGCGGGGGCAAGTCCTTTCCCAATATCAGCAGGCGGAGGAAGATGCTGCGTTAAAGGCGTTGGAAGCCATGCAGGTACAGGAAGAAGATTATTTCTGTCAGGTCACGCACCGGACTTGGGACACTATCCTCCATGCCATAAGGGAAGCGCACAAGGACGATACGGACAGTGCGCCGGACGGCTCCAATGGCATAAAGCTAATCAGGGACGCAAAGAAGGCGCTGGCCGTGCCGGGTTCCTATCTGGATGTGTTCACTGCCCTGATGTGTACGCAGCTACAAATCCGGTATGAGAAGCTGTCGGAGCAGGAGCGCACGGTTTTGAAGAATGTTATGAAGAAAACTCCGGCATATAAGGATTCGCCGTTGAGCAGGATGAAGCGGAGATAAGGAAATGCCGTTGCTTGGGATTTTTCCATGCAACGGCATTTTGGGTGGTTCTGATTCAATTTTTAAGCGCACAAACTGGAATTTGTGGTTAGACGATATTCTCACCCAAAATTATTTTAGGCATTGTAGTTAAACATCTGTTCCAACGTTTGTAAAACTTCTCTATACCAAGTTTAGATACTCTTGCATGAGCTTCTTCATTTTCTAACACCCAATACAACACATATGTTACCTTGCCTACATTTCTCGTGAGTCGAACAGGCAATTCCCCCTCTTTAACCGCATTAAAATCTTTTTGTCGATGAGTACGTTTTATATAATGTACATCAATGACCCCATCTTGTTGTAAATAAAATTCGGCAACTTCTTTCATTAGTTCTTCTATTTCATCTAATTTGGTTAATTTCGCTTCATATATGCATATTTCATTAAACATAAAACACCTCCTCAAATTCAGATTTGTCGATAGCTCCATTATACCGCAGTCACTTTCCAGAGGGAATAGATTTTCCGAAAAAATCATTGTGTCATAAACATTATTCTGTTGAATCTGCTCTTTTCCCGTTTTTTGTGATGATAAGCTGCCCCTGCTGGCATTTCACGGTGATTTTGTCCCCTGCGGAGAATCCAGCCTGTTCCAGCCACTTACCTTGTAAAAGAATCTGCGGCGGAGCCTGCTTGTAATTGCCACGTCCATAGCATACGGTCAGTTTGCGGTCGTCCATCCGTCCTCCTTCCCCGCTGCCTTCCGGCATACGATTTCAAATACATCCCCGTCCTCTGTCCTGACAATGAACAGATTGTTCCTCTCATCAGCGTTCAGGTCGATAATCCCCATTTCCTCGCTGTCATTCAATAAATCAAAAAGTTTGTCCTTAAAATAATCCAGTCCCATTCCTCTTTGCCCTCCTTTGGATTTGTTGCGTTCTAATTCCCGGATTTGTATAAATAGGGAGCATACACGCACCATATCATTATAGAACGCCACAGCTTAAAATACAAGAGGAAGGAAGTGGCAGAATGATAAAATATGACCGGTTATGGGACACATTGAAAGAAAAAGGTATCAGCCAGTACAAACTAATCAAGGACTATGGCATTGATAAAGCCCAACTCCACAGGCTTCGGAAAAATATGGTTGTCAAAACCATGATTCTGAACAACCTGTGCCGGATTCTTGATTGCAGGATTGAGGACATTATGGAGTATGTGTCAGACGATACGGAAAACAAATAGGAGTATCTCAAAACGTGACGTATTTGAGGTACTCCTATTTTGTCATTCTGCTTTATCTGCAAAATCATTTTCTTGTTCCAATTCAATAACATCTAATATGCCACAATTCAGGGTTTCGCAAATCTTTGTCAGCGTTTCCATACTGATATGCTTCCCTTTGCTCATATTGGCAATCATATTTGTGGTCAGGCCAGCGGCAAGCCTTAAATCCTCTTTCCTCATGTTTCGCTCTATTAGCGTGTGCCAGAGCGGTTTGTAGCTGATGTGCATTTTTCTCCCTGCCTTTCTGCCCCGGATGGGCGTTTGTACCCATTATATCAGGATTCTTGCTAACTCACAAATATTTCTTGACGGTATCGCCGGTTCCGTCTGGATTGTGCTTTTCCTTTCCTCTTTTGATTACCTCTAATTAGCCATGACCTGCTTCATGCCCTGTGATTTTGCTGATGTGTGATAAAGAAGTAGTAGAAGTGTAAAAAATTTTGCCGTTCCTATCCGGCGTTTGCGCATTGCGC
>QXXE01000106.1 GCA_009911355.1 Clostridiaceae bacterium
GAATGGAGCTGTTCAAAGGGGTTTGGGGGCGCTGCCCTCAACAAGCAAAATGGACGCCTCGCCGGGAGGCGGGGCGTCCATTTTTGGCATGATGGGACCATCATGCCCTGCTTGCCGGTTTCTCCACCCCAGAAACTGCACCCAAAGCGGGGACGGCACTTTTTTGGTGCTCTTTGCGGTAGTCTCTATAATAATGGTATTTTAGCAGTACTTTACTTCGTATTGAGCTGATCTGGAGAAATAATCACTCCGATTGTCCGCAATTTCCGATCAGGAGCAGGATTATTATTTTGGAGCGGGGTCAAAATTTTTGAAATGGCGGCAACGGTATTTTCCAGTTCTTCATCTGTAAGATAAACATAGGACAGCGAAAAGCCTGATTTATCATTCTTAATATCAATACCCGGACTATCACAATAAGTCTGGAATTGTTTCGCAAAGGTCAAAATGTACTGCAAAAACATCTGCATATACATTTTCCCTGAGTTTTCACCAATCATCGCATTGGCGTCATTCAGATCAAAGGTCGCAGCATACGTCTTTTCAACGGTTCCTCTAATCTGCGTTTCACTTACCACTTTGAGAACCCCATCTTCGGTCATACGCTTTAAGTTTCGATATAGTGTAGTTTGGGGAATATCCATACACTTTTCAGCGAGTAGTTTTGCAGTTGTCTCCCCGCTTTTCAATATCTCGATCAGCAACCGGCACTTGATTGGATTTGAAACACATTCCATAATTTTAAGATTCAGGTGCTGCTTATCCATGAAGAACACGCTCCTTCCCCTGGGAATATTACCATGATGAAAATAAAAAGTCAATCACCTGCTCCAACCTCTTGATTTTATATTTCCACTATGGTAATATAACCGATAGGGAAATATAAAGGAGGTTCCTTTTGGATATGCGAGTATCCACAATCAAATCATTTATGGGAGGTATTTACAAATGGACGCTTTATTGGAAATGCTGCCGTTGCTCATTCCAATTTTAGTGCTGGATGCTGTTCTTGCTGTGGTTGCGGCGCTTCATGTGCTGCGGCATCCACATTATCGGTTTGGCAACAAGGCGTTTTGGCTAGTCGTGGTTGTCGTGTTCCTGCTCATTGGCCCGATCACTTACTTTGTTATTGGGAGGGGTGAGGAACAATGAATGTACTGACAATACAGGGCTTGTCAAAAGCCTTCGGCGGGCAGAAAATCATTGACAATTTGAATATGACCGTACCGGAGGGAAGTGTTTTCGGCTTCATCGGCCAAAACGGAGCCGGAAAAACAACGACCATGAAAATGGTACTCGGCTTGCTGCGGCCCAATCAAGGGGAGATTATTGTCTGCAATGAGCCTGTTCACTTTGGGCAGACGAAAACAAATCAGTATATTGGCTATTTGCCAGATGTCCCGGAGTTTTACGATTACATGACCCCGATCAGATACCTTGCGTTATGTGGGGAAATTATTGGACTGTCAAAGGCGGAAACATATCAAAGGGGTGAGGAACTTCTTTCTCTGGTGGGTCTGGGAAACGTCAAAAAGACGATTGGCGGCTTTTCGCGTGGCATGAAGCAGCGGCTGGGAATCGCGCAGGCTTTACTCACCCGGCCCAAGCTGTTGATTTGTGACGAGCCAACCAGCGCCCTTGACCCGGTGGGTAGAAAAGAAATCCTGGATATTCTTCGCAAAATCAGCAGCACAACAACGGTCTTGTTTTCCACGCACATTTTGTCTGATGTGGAGCGAATCTGCGACCATGCGGCCCTGCTCAACCAGGGAAAAATCGTTGTCGGGGGAACGCTTTCGGAAATAAAAGCCCTTCATGGTCACGAAAGTCTACTCCTGGAATTTCCCACGGATGATGCCTTGCATACCTTCAAAAGCCAAGAGGCGATACAGCCTTTGCTGGACACAGCGGAGGCAAACGGGAAAGAAATTATACTGCACAGCCAGGAGATGGAAAAGGTCCAGCATACGGTATTCCATGTTTTAGCGGAGACGGCGCTATGCCCTATCAAAATCGAGATTATGGAGCCGTCCCTTGAAAGCCTGTTTTTGGAGGTGATAAAATGAACGGCTATGCTGCTTTTTTGAAGAAAGAACTGACTGAAAACATGAAAAACTACCGCTTTCTTATCCTGTTCGCTGTTTTTCTAATTTTTGGGCTGGCCAGTCCTTTCCTTGCCAAGTTTATGCCGGAAATCCTCTCTGCGGTGGCGGCGGATATGCAGATGGGGTCGGCCCCTGTTGCTCTGGATGCGTGGGAGCAGTTTTATAAGAACATCTCCGGCGTTGGGTTCAGTGCGTTTATTATCCTGTTTGGCAGTTGTATGTCTAGTGAATATTCCAAGGGTACTTTGGTACTGCTGGTAACAAAGGGCCTGCCGCGCCGGGCGGTCATCTTTGCAAAATATACCGTGGCGGCTATCCTTATGACAGCCTGCTACTGGGCCGGATTTATTGCGACCTACTGCTATACGGCCTATTTATGGCCCGGTACAATGCTTTCCCATGTCTTTACCGCTGCGTTTTATCTGTGGCTGATTGGCTTTTTGTACCTAAGCATCCTACTCCTTGGCTGCGTTATTTTCAAACAGACTTTCACCAGTATCCTTTTTACTGGTGGCATTGTAGCAGTTATATCCCTGCTGGGGATCGTTGATCCACTGGCTAGATTCAATCCGTTCCTTTTGACATCAAAGAACGTGGATTTGATCTCCGGCGCAGCTTCTGTATCAGAATTTTTAATGCCAACCGTCATTTCTATTGCTATTACAATCATTGGCCTTTGGTTTGCAACGATACTTTTTGATGGGAAACAGCTTTGATTAATGTGGGGAGACAACGTATTTGAGAATTCCGGGAAAAGGCGGGTTTGAACAGGAACGGGTACGAAAGAGCGGTTAAACCCCGAAACGGCGGCGGGACGCGAACAATTTAAGCCGAAACGGCGTTGGAATTCTCAAGTAAGTTGTCCCGGGATTCGCGAAACTTTGCCCGAGTGAAGCGACGCAACTTTTTAGGGCTGTAACGGGCGTAGAGGGCCGCTGTGCGGCGGCAAACACAAAGTGAATACGGATACAGCGAAAGCCCCTGTAGACGCTCTGAGCGGCGTTTGCAGGGGCTTTCTTGTGCGTTTATAGGGATAAGTGACCCTGACGAGGTTTTGCAACTTTTTCAGGTGGTTCGCGGCAACTGGCAGTGTGCGCAACGACTGCAAGCGAACCGCCAAAGCGGCATTGCAGCGGGAGAAACCCGAGACTTTGAATTGTGTGCGCACAGCGGTGCAAGTTCTGAATAATGCTGAATCTTGAAAATAGCGAGGGTTTAACGGTCAATTTTGTTATGGATTTAAAACCCAGCTTGCGCTTTATCAATTCTACAAATCGACACATCTTAATAGTGTTGTAGAATTGATGCGTTTTTTCGCAAAAAGCAACAATTACATTTGCTATAAGTTTTAAATTTGTTAAAAATCCAAAAGAGATCAATTCTACAAATTTAGTCGCAAATCTAAATCTATATGAAACCAGAAAATGTGTCACAAAAAGTAAGTCACAAAAAGTAATGAAGCACTGCTAAAAATCGTTTGTTTACTTTACTTTTTATGACACTTCCGAATGATTTAGAATTAAATCAAGGTACGATGAAAAAAACCGGCTTTAACGCCGTCGACTATATCTCTTGTGGAATTGGATTATCCTGCGATTGCCGCCTGCTCCTTTTCCTCTTTGGCATTCATACAGACTTGGATTATTCTGAAACGACCTTGAACCGTTGCTGCGCGATACGTCTCCAATAAAAGCCGTTCTTCGTCTGTAAAAGAATCAAAGCCACAATTAAATCCTGAAATATTAGGATTTTCTGTGCGCCCTAAAAGATAATCAACTGAACAGGAAAGATAATCCGCTATCTTAGCGAGATTTTCAGATTTAGGTATTGCACCCTTTGAAAGCATAGAAGATAGCGAATTTTTATTTAATCCGCATTCTTCGAGCATTTCCTTTATTAAAATATTGCGTTGCTTTGCTAATTCTTTGATTCGCATAGCGATCTCGGTAGATTCGTACATAAAAAGACCTCCGGAAATATTCCGAATTTTTTCGGAATTCACATTGACAATCCTAAAATATTCGGATATAATAATTGCAGAACAAAGATTTAACCATAAATCACTTACAGCATACCACACCCCAACCAAAAAGGAAAGCGAAAAACCCAAATTGAAAGGAGCGAAACATTATGGCAAGCATTCGAGCAATCGCACAGGAGATTCTTCCAGACGCACGCGCAGAGATCGCATGGATCGCGTTTTATAAGAAAGGGCGCGGCTGGGGAGCGCAGTGCTTCTTCCCAGACTTTGACGATCAGAGCGGCACATTCACCTTTGACCCGGACGACGCCGCGCTGGTGGAAGAAATCCTCTCCATCGACGAAAACGCAATCTTTGTGAACCCCTACTATTCCAACCTCGGCCCATCCGCCGAAGAGGGCATGACCCGTGAAACCCTGGCAAACGGACTGCGCTGGCAGTACGATCTGCAAAGCAGCCTGTTGCGCGACGCCTGGCAGGATCGCGCCCAGCCGGAGCCCGAAACCGTTAAGGTCGGCGATTACATCAATACACCGCGTTTCTGCACGGTCAAAATCGCTGAAGTTTTCGCGAGCGAAGCCGAGGCCCACAGCCATGGCTACAGCATTTCCTCCTACTATCGCGGGGATGACTGCACCATCTGGGGTAAGTCGCTCGACCTGTATCACATGAGGTTTGCAGCCGTCCCCAAACCGCAGGCCCGGTCGGCTTAACGCCGATCAGACTGGCCGGGCCTACGGTAAAGTAAAAACCATCAAAAATCGCAGGCGAGAAAGGAACATCCATATGCGGCGCGGCAAAAAGCCCACAAAAAAGCAAAAGGACAGGCTTTGGCGGGCTGGCCTGTCCCCGGACAACTGGCTCGTTGTGAAAGAAAAACCAGCTGGTGAGCTGGTTCTGCTCAACCGGCACACCGACAAAATCAAGGTTGCCCCGGCATCGGTCGGGCAGCTTAGACAAAAGGAGAAACCTATGGATTACATCTACATTGGCAATGTCAGCGGGTATTCCACCGCTCCAGGGGAACCGAATACCCTCACCGTTTTCCTGTACGATCCCAGCGACAAGAAAAAGTCCCCTGCAATGCTTGCTGCGCATGGTACGCTTGCGCGGTACATCCACGAGCTGAGCTGCACCGACTACGAGGAGAAGTATATGCGCAAGCGATTCCATTACAACGGGCTTTGCGTCCTCCAAAAGGTGGAGGTGCTCGACTATAACAGCGCCAAGCACGTTGTCAAGACGGTTGTTGAGGGCAGCGATTACGCCAATTTCATTGATTAAGCCGAAACGCCCTTCCCGGGCGTCTGCCGGAGACCGCCTCCCGGCACTGGTGATGGCAGGCGGGGAATCAGGTAAAAATGAGCGGCGAAGGCCCTGTTTCACTCCTTTTCTACCTTTCCTTTCCAAACCACCCCTATTATCACTGGCAATCGTACCTTCGCCGTTCATTTTTACCTGAATCAGCTTTTTTTAGATGCAGTTCACAGAAGGGAGACAACATAAATGAGAAAAATGAAGAAAATCAACGGCTATCTGGTCGTGCGGTTCAATGACCGCGAAAAGCGCTTGAACGAGGGTACAGGACTCGGCAGCTTCGGCGTGATCGACGCGGAGCTGTACAGCGGCATCCTCGATATCGACCGTGACCTGATGGAATTTGACGGCGCAGACACCCTTGAGGAAGCGATCGAGCAGGCCCGCAGCCTGGAAGCCGAGCAGGACGTCGACGAACCGCAAATCAAAATCACCATCGTGAAGGAATCCGATACCGACTGCTCCGAGGAAGAGGTTGACCCGGTCGCTTTCTTCAACGCAGAAAAGTCAACGCTGAAAGCCATTAACGAAAACTGCGCCATTCCGGGTCTCGGCGACCTTATCACGACACAGCGGCTTTATGGCTACACAAGAGCCTTAACGGATTTAGGCATCGTGGAGATCAGCGACGAACGCTTTCAAGTCGATCCGGCGCTGCCATCCGACTACCTGCCAACACTCCTGACCCATCAGGAAATTAAGGACTTCCAACAGTATCAGGAGATTCTGGAAGATGTGAAGGCTAATTCTTCCAGGGAAAATGCGCCACCTAAAGATGTACGCGCTCAATTTATCACATTATCTCCAGCGCAAAAGGCATACCTTGAAAACAGCATAGTAAAAGAGACTGTTTTCAAGGTATATAAAGCGATTCTCGAACACACAAAGGGACGGATGTCGGAAAAGCAGCAGATCGCATTTTTGGAATCCTTGCAAAAAGAGTTTTTAGCTGCAAACAGAACAATGGCGCGTGCTCACTATGAAGCATTGAGCAGAATTCGCGATTTGCTATCACTTGGAGTTATTCCATAACCGTTGCTCGGTTCGGGCTTTTCTGCGTGGTTCGCCGTACCACTCATCGCGAAAAGCTCCTGCATTGATTAAATTCTCTTTGTGATATGCAATTAGCATTTTGGTTGCTGTGAAAAAAGGAATATCGTACCAGAATAGCAGTTTGTGCCCTTTGAACACAAAAAGCGTAACAACATGATCCGGGTCTTCTTGGAGAGAATCATTCTTGAGTGTAATATCAATGATAGACATTGCTTCAAGATGTCCAACAATGCAGTCTTCGATATCTCGCATCATTAGCGGAATAAAGTCTAATGAAGTGACCAGATACGCTCGGGCAGATTCGGATGTTATCAAATTAGTTTTTTGCTTGCTGATAATGGAGACTTTTTCCTCGAAATCTTTCGCATAATCATCTGGCATCATGTCCCGAAATCGTTCCAGTTGAAGTTTGTATATTGTTTCAAAATCGAACAATAAATCGGTTGAATAACTTTTGAAATTTCCAATGAATGTAAATGTAGACATAAAGGGCTCTTTATAGTTTCTTTTGGGGCGTGGCATAGTATCTCCTCCTTGCTTTTACCTAATTATATCATTTTGACATAATCAAAAAAAGGGGTAATCTTATGACCGATAAGAAAATCGCAGACACCATTTTTGAGAATTCCGCACATCAAACGGACGCGCTCACCCTCGCAGAACAGGTGCTCACCTTCTGGCATTTCTGGCTCCCAGGCGTTACCCCGGATGAGTGCCAGGTGCGCGCCCTGGCAGCGAGCACGCTTCGCGGGCTTATCGAGAAGGAACGCAGCATCCCTATAGGGACGGGCCTGGAACGCTTTACAGAGCTTGCGAAAGGTATTTATTCCGGTTATATCGTTCTCATGCCGGTTTCCACCTTCGGCAAGGTCATCCGGGTTGACTTTTTCCACACCATCCAGCGCGAAATTGTCGGGAGCCTGGTTTTCGAGCAGGCGGACGGTTATTTGCGGGTGAAAGTCGTAGAATTGAAGGTGTTTTAACATTCCACAGCGCCATTTGAGAAAGGAGGGCTGCAATGAGAAGCACCAATAAGAAATTGACTCCGTTTGGGAAGTTAATAGTCAAAGCCCTTGCAGATCGGGATATGACCAAAGCGCAGCTTGCCGCGCAGATTGGTGCATCACCGCAATACCTGAGTTATATTCTGACTGGCACACGCTCAGGAGAGAAATACCTTCCTGTAATCATCACTGCCCTCGAACTTGATCCACACAAAGTTGAAAAAGCGCTGGTTGCGTAATCTTGTGGAAAGGAGGGAAGATTGTGACGGACACATATATCGCACTGGAAATCGCAGCAAATTTTGAAGGCGTTAAGTACAAAACGTTGGCGCAACGTATAATCCGTGACCCTGCGCGATACGAAACAAAAGCACAGCCCCGCGAGAGCGGTGGCAAAGCCGAAATCATGGTCGCCGTCTCCTCCCTTTCCCCCAAAGCCCGGAGGGCATGGCGCGCGGCACAGAAAGCAGACGGGAGGGATGCAGTGATCAACAGCAGGACAACCGAGGCGCGCCCCTGGTACGTGGACGCGGACCTTAACCACTACATAGAGCAGAACCGCCGCGCCTACTATGAAGCGGTCGAGACGGCAAACGTCGTGCAGCGCTTCATAGACTACAGCGGCGACGAACCGAAAGCGACCGTCGCGCAGCGTGTTGCCGCAGAGCTCGGCATCAGCCCGCAAAGCCTGTACCGCTGTCGCGAGAAGCTGCTGGAAGCCAGCGCATGGGCACTTCGCTGCGCGGCGGAGGACGGCCAGAACCACGATCATTTCAAAGTGCTTGCCCTTTGCCGCAAACCCCGCGCGAAGGAGACCTTCCCGAGCCTGAACGCCGAACAGCGGGCGATCATTGAAAACATCTGGTTTCACAAAGACTTCGTCCAGAATAAACCCACGGTTGAATTACTTTACGGGCAATTTGAAGAAGCCGCAAAGGATCGGGGCTGGGAAACCTATCCCTCGGTGAAGACGGTCGGTCGCTATATCAGCTATTTAATGGACAGCCCCGGAGTTTCTTCCGCGCATTATCTGGCGGCAAACGGTTTGCGCGAATGGAAGAACAAAAAGCAGGTCAAATGCAAGCGTGACACTTCGACTCTTGATGTTATGGAGTATGTGGTCGCGGATGCGCATACCTTCGACGTGTGGGTGCAGTACACCACGCCAAACGGGAAGGTCAAAGCGATCCGGCCCGTGCTGGTTGCGTGGGAGGACGTGCGCAGCCGCCGCATTCTCGGCACAATCGTATGCGAGCATTCTAATACGCAGATCGTCAAGGAGTCCTTTATTAAAATGGTCTACGAGACGGGCTGCGTCCCCCTCGAAGTACACATGGACAATGGCAAGGACTTTGCCAACCATGAAACGCTGGGTCAGGACAGGAAGCTCCGCGGGATGGAAACACCGTTCATGGATGCAGAAGTGAAAGGTTTTTATCTGGCAATGGGCGTTAAAAGATGGTCGCGGTCTCTGCCCTTCCAGCCGTGGGACAAGCCGATTGAACGCGCGTTCAGCACCTTCTGCCTGCGGTTCTCCAGCAAATTCAGCTCCTATGTCGGCACGTTGACCGCGTCGAAAACCGAGGCGAAACGTAACAAAAACATCAAGCGCATGCTGGAACGCGGCGAACTGCTCACGATGGATGAATTTATGGAAGTGTTGCAGGCATTTTTGTCACAGTGGTACGATACGCACAAGCACGAGGGGCTTAAAGAACTGGGCGAGCGATGGACTACCCCGATCAGCCTATGGGACAACGAGCCCCACATCCAGCGCCCTGCCCCACCGAGGGAATACGCAGCAATGCTGCTGATGAAGCCCGCGCAGGCGAAGGTTACAACGCAGGGCATCACGAAATTCAAGACCCTTTACACGGCGGACGAGCTCGCGCACTACGTCGACCAGACGGTCGGCGTCCGCTGGGACGTGGACGACGTGCGCAGGCTGTACGTCTACGACAAGGAGGGCCGCAAGGTCTGCGAAGCCTGCTCAGCGGAGCTGATGCAGTTTGGCGAACGTGTCTCGGAAGCCGCCCTCGAAGAGCTGCACAGGCGCAAGAACCGCCAGCTTTCCGACGTGCGGGCGATCCTCGAGCAGTACCGGACGCCGCCCGAGCTGCGGCTTGACCCGAGCCAGCCTGCGGCGGTTGGCAAGCTTGACCTGATGATCGGGCACGCGCCGAAACAAAAGGTCGTGGCGCTGCCAGCCGATAAGGAGTACCGTTCCGAGACGGTCAGCCGCAAAAAGAAATCCACAGCAGGCGACGAGTTTTTAACCGAAAAGGCGGGCGCAGCGCTGGAACGCCTGCGGGCAATGAACGAATAAAAGGAGGCCATTATGGAAGCTACAGCAAAGATCATGGAACCGGGCGCGGGGCCTGCCAGCCTTGCGCAGCAGTTCCAGCAGTACGCCAAATCGCACGGCGTGAAGCCGGAGTCGCTTGCAAAGGAAATCGGCTACAGCCGCACGACGCTGACGCGGTATCTGAGCGGCGCATACAACAGCAGCGCCAAAGGCATTGAGACGCAGATCGCGCGGTTCCTCGCGGAACACACCGGCGAGGTGGTCACGCTTCCCGGCACGGCAGCGCCCGCACAGAGACCGCAGAAGCCCCGCTTCTATGAATCCCGCGACGCAAAAGCGGCGCTCGGCGTGTGCCAGAGCTGCCAGGAATACAAGGGGCTCGGCATCGTCGTCGCCCGCAGCGGCTACGGCAAAACCTACGCGCTACGCGAATACGCCAAGCTGCCGCGCGTTGCGTACATCGAATGCGACGACACGATGAGCAGCCGAGACCTTGTGGAAGCGATCGAACGCAGCGTCGGCCTGCCAACCGGCTACGGCACAATCTGGCGCAGGGTAAACAGTATCCGGGACTTCTTCAACACCAATCAGGGCTATCTGCTTGTGATCGACGAAGCGGACAAGCTGGTCAGCAAGTACACGCAGAAGAAAATGGAAATCCTTCGCGGGGTCTTCGACCAGTCCAGCGTCGGCCTTGTGATTGCGGGCGAGCCCAAGCTCGAGGTGCAGATCAAAACCTATCTTGCCCGGATGGCGAACCGGGTCGACTTCTACGCGCAGCTGGACGGCCTGTCCCCTTCCGAGGTGGAGGAATATCTTGGGGAATTTGATATCATGCCGGACGCGCTGCTGGAATTCAAAGCGCGGGCCTGCAACCGGCAAACAGGCTGCTTCCGGCTGCTCGACCGTACCCTGTCCAACGTGCGCCGTATCCTGGAAGGCCGCGAAAGCCAGACCATCACCCCAAAGATCATCGAGCAGGCGTCCGCAATGATGATGCTGTAAGCGGGGCTGGGACAATGAAAATGAGAAAACAGCGGCTTATGGGCGCGTCGCTGCTTGCGGTTTCCGTGCTGCTGCCAGCACTCATCATAGGCGCTGGCAGCGCCCTAGAGGACCGCGACGCAACCGCCATGCTGCTCACCGCGCCGCTTGGCATGTACCTGACCGTTACCCCGCATTACATCTTATTGGACAGCGAAACGGCCGCAGAGCAACAGAAAAAGCAAGAAAGGAGCCTGAAATTATGGCAAGGAAACGAGTGACAGATACGCCGCGTTTGAAATCGTGGAAGGACGTAAACGACGCGCTCCGGCAGATCGCCGAGGCGACGCTCACGCTGGATGAGATCGAAAGCGATATGCAGCGGCAGGTACTCGGCGCGCAGAAGGTTGCCGAGGAACAGAGCCAGCCCTACCGGGACAGCATTTCCCGGCTTGAGCGTGAAATCAAGACCTTTGTCACAGACCATCGCTGCGAGATGGGCAGCGCCAAGACAAAAGCGCTCACCTTTGGTGAGGTAGGCTTCCGGGTCTCGACCTCGATTGTGCTGCCGCGTGCCAAGGAAAAGCTGGCGGACGTGATCCGCTGCCTGAAATCCCGGAAGATGCTGGACTGCATTCTCACCGAGGAAAAGGTCAGCCGCGACGCGCTGCGCAAATATGGCGAGGACACGGTCAATGCGGTCGGCGCGTCGTGGAAGCAGCGCGAGACCTTCGGCTATGACCTGAATTTCGCAAAGCTCGAACAGATCAAATCCGGAAAGTAGGTGCAGGAAATGGCGGCAAAGAAACGCGGTCAGGCAAGCATCCGCATGTTATGGGCGATTGCGAAGTCGCCCGAGCTAAACCTTGACAAAGAAAACCTGTACGCGGTCATATCCCGCGAAACCGGCAAGGACTCCATGGCCAAGCTGACGAAGGCGGAGCTAAACTGGGTTGCCGACGTGCTTCAGGGGATGAAAGACCGGGCGGGTGGCAGGAAG
>QXXE01000107.1 GCA_009911355.1 Clostridiaceae bacterium
GATATATATCCGACCAAATCGGCGAGCATACCGAACAAAGCGGATTGTTTTGCGATTTTCAACCCTTGATTCGCATTCTTAATGTATTTTACGCATAGGCCAGTGAACTTGAAAATGACAGTGCTGGACATCAAGCACATTATTTGATATACTGTAAGCCTAATATCTTATTACCGTTTGGCACTAACTGATATAAGGAAGGATTTAAAATGGTTGAGACTCCATCAACTGACATTAAGGAATGTCCATCTATTGTTGCTGAGACACGTCGCTCAATTGTTGATGCAATACTTGCAATAGGAAACCTAACTGGAGACAAGCAGTATCATGAATTTGTAAAAATAGTGTGTCCATCGATTACTGAGGATGAGATATCGGAAGTCGCTCGTCATATGGATCGGTTCGATGATTGGCCCGAAAGTTATTTAATTGATACAGTCATTGACTATCTCAATTTGTCGGATAAGGACTTTATGTTTTTTTTAGAGCAGTATGTGAATCCCAATATTCACCACTGGCGTTGGAATAGTGAAGAAGAGCGTCGTGAGGAAGTTTCCAACAATGAACTTGCAGATATAATTAATCGCTATCTTGAACACGATGGTTATAAGTTAGTAGTAAAAGATACAATCGGGGACAAATATTTTTACCAATGCGTTTCTACGAGAACCGGCGTTCGGGGCTCCGTAAAAAATATTATTTTTGCCGCTAAGTACAAACCTGAAATTGTGTTTGATGATGCCCTAAATAACGATATAAGGATTACCAAAAATGCTAATCAGTGTTTGGTTTACAACCGTCCTATCCCCCAAAACGGTGTGATGTGGAATGAACTGGTAGATTGGTATGCTGACGAAAATGAAATAAAACAGAATCAAGAAATATTTTTTATTAGGAGATTGTGCGAGTGTTTAGATACAAGTTTCAAAGAAAACGGTGCAAAATCGGGACCTGAAACCTGGATGCTACAGGCATATTATGAGTTAAAAAATGATTTGGGTATTGATGTTCCCGCTTTGATTCCCCAAGTTTATCTTTATTATGATCCACAAACACAAAAAGAACGTGGGTATAAACTCTTTGAGCACCAAAAAATGGATTATCTTATGATCTTTTCTCATCGAGATCGCGTGGTAATTGAAATTGATGGTAAACAGCACTATGCCGAAGGAGATGTGGCATCTCCCAGGCTATATAGTGAAATGGTGAGAGCGCATAGAGATATGAGTTTGCTCGGCTATGATGTCTATCGATTTGGAGGGTATGAGTTCCTCGCTGCAGACCGTAGTGAAGAAAAGAAGAATCAGGTACTTAAGAACTTAAAGCAATTCTTTATCAGGCTTTTTCAGAAATATGGTGTTATATCGTAAGAATTGCATTCCTACACTGTCTCCTCTAATATATAAGGTCACTCTACTATTTTGCACCCCCCACCTCCATGCACCCCCTTATCCCAAGGGGGGTGCATTTGTATCAGATTGGGCCACCTTTGCCATGCGGAGTGTCCTTATAGGATTTGAGTATCCTTGTGGGACACTCCGCACTATTTTTGCTCAAAATCCTATACGGCGATCCGCTCCGGGGAGTAGCTGACGGCTACTCCCTTTCTCGTCCCCATCGTGATCTCCGCAGCCGGGATTTTCCGGCGGTCAGGGACGGAGAAAGCGCCGATACAGTTGTAATAGATGATGATACAAAGACCGGGCGGGCGGCGTGACAATGCGCCGCCCGTTCCCCATTCCCCGGCTTGCGCTTCCTGTCCGTACAAAGGGCAGCTCCCTTGTGTGGGCTACTGTCTGAAACAGGTACAGGAGAAAAAGGCAAGCGAGTCGGAACGCTGAAAATGGAATGTTAATTTTCGTTTGCAACATCTATGAGATTTTCGTAATGCAAAAGTGTTATGTTATTTTCATTTTGCAGTTGGAGCTTTCTATCACGAATATTCTCAAAATCTTTACGAAGTCCGGCTATCACAGCATAGTAAATTTGATAAGGGCAATATTTGTATAATTGTCTGGGTAACTTTGTATTGGAGAATGAGTGCTTTTCCAATTCTGCTACAATTACATTCCAATTTGCAGCAATATACATTTGCCAATCCTTAACCTGTTCAATCCCTTTATTGATTACTTCCCCGAAACGAGTACCTTTTTCTTTTGTTATCCGCCCATTGGGAGCTTCTAATTCCACAAAGACAAATTGATAACCGTCTGAACTGTTACCTATGAGCAGATAATCAGCCACATAAGCCGACCCAATTTTGAACTCTGGAAAGATATAATTATCGTCATGGTGTCCTGTTCTGTAATAATGCCGTAATAAGCCAAACAAATAATTCCATGCACGATTAGAAGCTATCCAATTTAGGATAGCTCTTTCTGTTGTATCGGAAGAAGTAATCAGTTGATAAAACTCTTTTGTCGTATCATATATAGGTGTGAACCTTGAATAATGGTTGTTGGGAAATAGCGAAGTAGCACACTCAATAAAGTAATCCATTTCTTTGTTTTTACCGCGCCTGTAATGCCCGCCACGTTTTTTATTCATTGCTTCTTCCTGTTCATCAGTAGGAGCAAAAACATCGAAAGTATGTATTGATTTCATATTGTCACCTGTTTCTTATAGTAATGCTTAAAGTATAAACCAATTCCAAACCTAAAACAACCGAAAGGAGAACAGAAAGTGAAACTGATTATTGCAGAAAAACCGAGCGTGGCGCAGACTATCGCCGCCGCGCTTGGCGTTAAGGAAAAGAAAGACGGATATATCGAGGGCGGCGGCTACCTCATTTCATGGTGCGTCGGGCATTTGGTACAGCTTGCGGAAGCTGCCGCCTACGGGGAGCAATATAAAAAATGGAGTTTTGAGAGCTTACCCATTCTGCCGGAGGAATGGCAATACGCCGTTGACCCGGACAAGGGGAAGCAATTCAAAACCCTAAAAGAGCTTATGCACCGCGACGACGTTTCCGAAGTGGTAAATGCGTGTGACGCGGGGCGCGAGGGAGAATTGATTTTCCGCTTTGTCTACGAAGCGGCGGGCTGCAAAAAGCCCATGCGCCGCTTGTGGATTTCCTCAATGGAGGACGGGGCGATTAAGGCGGGCTTTGCTTCCCTCAAAGACGGGCGGGAATATGACGCGCTCTTTGCGTCTGCCCTCTGCCGCGCAAAGGCTGACTGGCTTATCGGCATTAACGCCACCCGGCTTTTCTCCTGCCTATATGGAAAGACCTTGAACGTGGGGCGCGTCCAGACCCCGACCTTAAAAATGCTTACCGACCGGGACGCGGCTATCTCCCATTTCCAGAAAGAAAAATATTATCATGTGCGCCTTGATTTATCCGGCGCGGAAGCGGCAAGCGGGAGGATTTCCGACAAGGCAGAAGCCGACGCGCTGAAAGGGGCTTGCGAAACACAAACGGCGGTATGCGTTTCCCTCACCAGAGAGAAGAAAACCGCAGCCCCGCCGAAGCTCTTTGACCTTACCTCTTTGCAGCGGGAAGCGAACCGCACTTTCGGCTACACCGCGAAGCAGACCCTTGACCTTGCACAATCCCTTTATGAAAAGCGGCTCCTTACTTATCCGAGGACGGACAGCAGCTTTCTTACTGACGACATGGGCGGCACCGCAGCGGGCATTATCGCGCTGCTTTGCGAAAAGCTCCCCTTTATGGCGGGCGCGGACTTCACGCCGGAGGTTGCAAAGGTATTAGACAGTAAAAAAGTATCAGACCACCACGCAATCATTCCCACTATGGAGCTTGCAAAGGCTGACCCGGACGCGCTGCCGGAAAGCGAGAAAAATATCCTTACCCTTGCGGGGGCGCGTCTGCTCCTTGCCACCGCCGAGCCGCATATCTTTGAAGCGGTTACGGCGGTTTTCTCATGCGCTGATACGGAGTTTACGGCGCGGGGAAAGACGGTGCTTTCTGACGGGTGGAAAGAGATTGAACACAGATACCGGGCGACGCTGAAAGATAAACCCGACCCGGAGGACGGGGAAAATGAGGGTGTGACGCTGCCGGAGCTTTCCGAGGGACAGGGCTTTCTTAACCCCGCCGCAAAAGTAACGGAGCATACCACAACGCCGCCGAAGCCCCACAGCGAAGCGTCGCTTCTCTCTGCTATGGAACGCGCCGGGAACGGGGACACCGACCCGGACGCGGAACGCCGGGGGCTTGGCACTCCCGCCACCCGCGCCGCCGTCATTGAAAAACTGGTAAAGGGCGGCTTTGCAGAGCGCAAGGGGAAGCAGCTTATCCCCACGCAAAACGGAGCCGCCCTTATATCAGTGCTGCCGGATATGCTCACTTCCCCGCAGCTTACCGCAGAATGGGAAAACAATCTGACGCAGATAGCAAAGGGAGCCGCAGACCCCGGCGAATTTTTGTCCGGCATTGAAGCTATGGCGCGGGAGCTTGTGCAGACACACGCCGCAGCACTGGACGGGAAAAAGGATTTGTTCCGGGAGGAAAAGCCCTCTGTCGGAAAATGCCCCCGTTGCGGTTCCCCCGTCCATGAGGGGAAGAAAAACTATTATTGCAGCAACAAAGAATGTGCCTTTGTCATGTGGAAGAACGACCGCTTTTTCGAGGAACGCAAGACCGCTTTTTCCGCAAAGATTGCCGCCGCGCTCCTTAAATCCGGCAAGGCGAATGTGAAAAAGCTCTACTCCCCGAAAACAGGCAAGACCTACGACGGAACTATCGTTTTAGCCGATACTGGCGGGAAATACGTCAACTACCGTATTGAAGTACAGAAGAACTAAAAACTTGAATAGCGAGCATAAGATTGCGTTTTATTAGGAAAACACACTGTCAAAAGGGTTTCATGCTTTGGCGGGGGTCAGCCCGCCTCGGCGGTGTCAGTGGTGTTGATTTCAATATACTCGGCAATCCGGCGGAACTCGTCCGCAAACTTAAAGTGAACACTGATATTGCCGTTTTCGTAAACCTTGATATGGTCTACCAGCTCAATCAGAATTTCGCGGGTCAGCTTTTCGATGTTCTGATATTTCGCAAAGGCTACCAGCGCGGGATGCTGCTGGTCAACGCCGTTTGAGAGCTCTTTCCGTTCAGCCGTCAGCCGGGCCAGCAAATCCGAGAGCCCAGCGGCCTGCCGTTCATAATCGGCTTTCATTTCCCGGTATTCCTGCTGGGTGATTTCCCCGTCTTTCCAGTCTTGATACAGTGACTGCTTATAGCGGGTAATTTTCGTCAATTCCTTTTCCTTTGCGGCTATCTGATCGTTAAGGCGGTGGGATTGACTTTTTTTCAGTGGAGCCGCATTGATATGGGCTACTATTTCCGAATAGGAAACGGCGGTGCTCACTTGATACTGAATAGCGAACAGAACGGCGGCCTCTAAACGGTTGTGCTTGATAGAGTGCATGGTGCAGGCTGTACGGGAGCGTTTCTTGTAAGTGGAGCAGGCATAATATACATTTTTCCCGCTCTGACTCCGGGTGACGGATTTCCCACAGTCCGCACATTTCAGAAAGCCGCTGAACAAGTGGAGCTCCCGGCCTTTGGGGGTTGTCCGGGTATCCCGGAGCAGGAGGGCCTGCACCCGTTCAAAGGTTTCGTGGGAGATGATTGCCTCGTGGGTATCGGGGACGCGCACCCATTCTTCCTCCGGCACAGCCTCAATCTGGTGTACCTTGTAGCTTTTCACCCGGCGGCGGCCCTGCACCAAGTCCCCGGTGTAAATGGGGTTTTTCAGAATGTCATTGACAATCTTGTTTCCCCACATGGGATTGTCGGCCACGGCGGGGGAATAGGGCAGGCCCTTTTCTATCCGGTATGCCGTGGGGCTGGGTATGCCGTGTTCGTTCAGATAAAGCACTATCGCGTGTTTGGTGGTTCCTTGCAGGCACATCTCGTAAATCTTCTTGACGGTTTCAGCGGCCTCCGGGTCAACGATTAGCTGGTGTTTGTCTTTGGGGTCTTTTATGTAGCCGTAGGGAGCAAAAGAGCCGATGTACTGGCCGTTGCGCCGCTTATAATCGAAAACCTGCCGGATTTTCTTTGAGGTCTGATAACAATACTGGTCATTCATCACGTTTGTTATCGGAACGATGATGCTGTTCACGCTGTCCGGGTTTAGGTAGCTATCCACGCCCTCGGCCAAGCTGATAAAGCGGACGCCCATCTGCACAAAAAGGTTATCAATCAGACTTCCAGCATCGCTATAATTCCGGGCGAAACGGGAAAGGTCTTTCACCACAACGCAGTTGATTTTCCCGCTCATTACATCCCCCAAGAGCCGCTGGAAACTTTCGCGCTCCGTATCGGTTCCCGTGTGGCCGTCATCAACGTACTCGGTGTAGCTTTCAAATTCTTCCGCATGGTTGAAGTGAAAATCATTGAGAATGTCGCGCTGGTTTTTCACGCTGTTGCTATCGTCAAGCCCCCGGTTGATTTTCTGTAAATCCTCTCGGGAAAGCCGGATGTAGCCGCCCATTTTCCAGAGCCGGGCCGTATAGGTAGGGGTCAAAGTCTGCTGATACCCTCTGTTTTTTGTTCGTGCCATTGTTCCTCCTTCCCTATCACATTACACTTATATTATAACTCTGTTCCGGGGTATCAGCAAGGATGCCGATGCCTCGGGACATTTTGTCTCGAAGTAGGAGCAGGCCGCAACAGCAGTCACAGCCCGCTCTTTTGCCGGATAAGAAAGGCCGCCAGCGTCTCCTGGAGGGAGGGGCCGCCCTCGGCAAACTCGATTTTCACGCCCACGCCGTCCACGCTAAAGCAGTAGGGATTGACGGCCCGTTTCACGAACCGGGCCAGCCGCTCCTCCCGGGGGAGGGTGCGGTCAAAGGCCATACCGCTCACGTCAGCCAGCGCATCCGCGCTCACCGCGCCGATGTCCACGTTTTTCATTTGTTCCAGCTCTTGTGCGGTCAGTTTCACGGCAAAACCTCCTTTTGCGTTTTTGGTTTGTGGGGAAACGCGAAAAGGCAGCACTCCGAAAAGTGCCGCCCTTTAGCCTGTCCTCACCTTGAGACAATTTGTCTCGAACTTGTTTGAAATGGGGAGCGCCGGGCCCGTATGTTCGGCCCGTCAAAAGACAGCGAGTAGCGGCCCGGCGTTCCCTTGTTTGTGCGGCGGCCCCAAGCGGCAAGCGGCCAGCTTGTCCCTCGCGGATCGTGGCCGTGGGGCTGGCAAATTCCCCACACGCGGCGGTGGTGTTGGTCGCTCGTCCTCCCGTGGGAGAAGTCACCGCGCACTCGCCGCCCGGCTCCCCGCGTTCACTCGGGGCCGCCCGCTATTCAGTTGTGGAGAAGAAAAAACTTCCTCTCATATACCGAGACATTTTTTCATCATTTCCAAGTGGGAAATCTGAAAAAAATTAAAAAGTTTTTTTCATGCGCTCCAGCCCACGCTGGATGGACTGGCGGACGGACTCCTCATGCACGCCCTCGGCGCGGGCCACCTCTTTCACGCTCTTGCCGAGAATGATGCAGGCGTCAATCCTCCGGCCCTGGGTTTCCGGCAGGCTGTTCAGCGCGTTCCACAGACGGCAGAACCGCTCCTTGAGCTCCAGCACCTCGTCCGGGGTGAGCTCACGCAGGCAGGCGGAATACTCGATGCCGTCATCGCAGTCCAGCGAATACTGCGCCTTGTGGCGGGAGAGCCGCCGCTGGTAGGCCGCCTCATAACGGACGCTGGCCTGGAGCGCCTCGGCCACATCGTCAGTAACCTCAATATATTCGTCCTGGGTGTACCAGTAGTAAAAGTCGCGCAAGTTGATGATAGTCATTATATGTACCTCCATATCGTTTTTTGTGGTTGGGTTGCCGGGAAACGATATGGAGGGCGGTGGGGAGCGACACCCGGGGGAGCCGCTCCGTACCTTGGGACTGTTTGTCCCAAAGTAGAAACGACAAGAAACGACAACGCCCGCACAGCGTTGTACTGTGCGGGCGCATGAAATGACGCAGTTCTTTATGTACTTGCAAATTTCGTGTTGCTGGCCAGAGTAACCCGGTGGAGGGGCTAAACTTTTTTTGACAAGTCAACTGGGACAAATATAGAAAGAAACATAGCGACATCTCCTAAATACCGCCATGTCTCAAATAATTCAGTCCATATTACAGAAAAATGACGGTTATTTCAAAACCGTCACTCGCCAAAACAACTTGAAATGGGCATAGCAAATCACCCTGCCGATTTACGGTTTTTTTTAATCGCCAGGGTGACTGCCAGTACAAATTATTTTTTCAACAAAACTGCAAGAGTTGAACTGTGTTCGCTGTATGTGCTACCAGATACATCACCAAAATATTCGCATATTTTGAAACCGCTACCAACTGCCTCCTCTTCCAGTGCTTTTTTAGAAAAGTAAGTATCCCACAAATAGTAATTGCTTACTTTCTTCTTTGCGATAACCAATGTTTGGCGAAGTGTTACATTATCGGGGTATTTACAAGCCCTGTTTAATGCGATGTAGTTTTCTGGATACCAAAAGCCGCCGTCAGGACAGACTTCCCATGTTTGGCTTTCTTGAAAATTTTCAAGCTGGGTGAGAGAAAATACATCCAGCAAAAACCTTCCGCCGGGTTTGAGATGTTGGTAAATGATTTTCAATAATTGTTTTCGGTCATTTGTCGATAATGCCCCGAAGTCGCAGTAAATCATTGTTGCGAAGTCAAATTTTTTATCTAAAGATAAGTTCAGATAGTCTTGATAAAAATAGTCAATAGGTAGTCCTTTTCTCTTTGCGCTCATCTGAGCATAATTTATAGAACGGTGTGAAAAATCAACACCTACAACCCTATACCCCTTTTTTGCATACCGCTCAGTATAAAGACCGGGGCCACATCCAATGTCAAGTACTGATGGATAGTGTTCTGAGGGAAGTATTTTGCTGATCCAATCAACTGATTTTTCAATAAACTCCAATTTTCTACTTGCTCCATCATAGTTTGGATTTAGATGGGCGTTAAGCATCTGTAGTGAAATGTGTTCATCATCCCAAAAAGGTATCTCTGTTTTAGTATAGAGAGGGGGCTTTTTGAAAAGCGGTGTTAATTCTGTTAGCATACGAGCTCTCCTTTCGTAATTGGACAAAATAAAAAGCCGTAGATTTTACTCTACGGCTAACTTCCTTAAAAAGATGAAAGATAGATAAGAGTAAAATAAAATCAAACAGTAGGCGCAGAAACAAAACTGTAAAAACAGTTGTTTCTTAACCTATTTAGTTGATTTTATCTACTCTTTTCCAGTCACGCCCATGCCACTGATTATGTGACATCTGATGTGCCGGACTTCATCACCTTTTCTTTTTTAATTTTATTGTTTTATTCTATCAGATGGATTTTCTTTTGTCAATGGTATATCCAAAAAAGTGAAATTAAATGCTACTTAAAAATAAAATTGTGTTTCGTTCTCATATCCCGCCCCGAAATGTAAAATAATATAACGGTCGCCGTATCTTTCAAATGGAAAGAGCCGATAACCGCATTTTTAATTTGCGTGTTACCGGCTCTGCGTCTATGCGTCTGGCTCTTTTGATATTTATTTGGACATTAGGCTACTCAAGCGAACAACAGATAGATTTCCTTTTTTTACATTTACTAAAGTCTCCTGCTTTCATTTCGGACAATGCAGCGGGAAATTGACAAGCTCTGTGTCTGGACGCACTTTAAGTCTGGTCTTATTTCCGCATACGGGGCATAGAAGCCATATCATCTGACCCATCAAAGGCTTTCCTCCTTGTAACATTTTTGAATTAGCTTTTTTTGCTCCCACTTTCTACTTTTGAAATAGAGCAAGCCCACAATAGCAGGCAGGACTGGCGAGAGTGCCTGCCCATAAAAAATGCCAGGAAATCCCATACAAAGAGTAAAAGCTAAAAACCAGCTTACTGGCAAACGAATGATAACTGCATCCAATAAGGCGTTAAACATGGCAACATTTGCCGCACCTACCCCGATGGAAAAGGAATCCAGCGTATACATAGCCGCATAAATCAAACTATTGATACCGCAACAAATACGCAGGTAATAAACACCATCGTTTACTACTTCTGGGCTGGTACTACCGAACAGTAAAATCAATGGTTCCGCAAAAAGTTGCACGCCAATTACAACAATGAGCGTAACAGCAATATTCATCACTAAACTGATTTTTACCACCTTTCTGGCTCGCTCGATTTGTCTTGCGCCCATGCACTGGCCAACCATCGCCGTTACTGCCTGTCCAATAGCCCAGCAGGGCATACCAGCAAAGGTATTGATCTGCAAGCCTACGCCAGATGCGGCGGAAACAGATGTACCAAATTGATTGAGCATACCTGTTACCAGCAGATAGGCTGTGTTGACTACTACCATCTGAATTGCTGTGGGTAGACCGACTTTTATAATGGCGGTCAGCTTATCCCATTGAAGTGTAAATTTTCCGTGTTCCGCCGCAGAGAAAAACACCTTGTGTCGTTGTAGATAGAGCAAAGAAATCACAAAGGAAATTCCCTGTGCCGTGATTGTTGCGTAAGCGGCTCCTACTGTCCCCATTTCAAAGGAGTCTACCAATATAATATCTAAAATGACATTGATGATGGTGGCAATCCCAACAAAGCAGAGGGGGGATTTTGCATCCCCCAGTCCTTTGAGTACGGAGCAAACAGCATTATAGCCAAACACAAAGACTGTCCCACAACAAATAGTTTTCATATAATCACAGGCATCTTGATACGCATCTGCCGGAACATTTAGTGCCTGAAACAGAGGACGGTAAATTGCCAGGCTCACAACAGTCACAAGGAAAGAAGATACCAGCGAAAGTAACGCCAACATTTGAAAAGACTCCGCTTGCCCCTTTGCATCGTCTGCCCCTTTGTATTGAGCAATCAATACAGCTCCACCCATTGTCATACCAATACAAATTGAGTTAATGATATAGCACAGTTTAGAAGCGTTACTAATCGCCGCAAGGCCCACATCTCCTACAATCTGGCCGATCACAAGCATATCTACCACATTGTAGAAAGATTGCAGCATATTCGCCAGAAGTAACGGGAGCGCGAAAACGGCCAGCTTTCTTGGCACACTCCCGGTCAATAAGTTATGTTTTTCTATCATATCCATTCCTCCAAAAAGAAAAGGGCACACCATATCGTGTACCCTTTGCACATTCATAAATAAGCATAACAAAAGGCCACAAACAAAACATTGTCTGTGGCCTAAACAGTCGATTGTCTATCGTTGGTTGGATAAAAGGGTACAAAAACCAAGGGCAGTCTATATCCGCCCTGGCCTTTTCACCATATCAATCAACTTTCCGAAAAGGCTCCGCACAATGTTTCGTGGTATAAACTTGTGTGGAGCCGAATCCAATACAGAACTTCCCGAACAACATTGTGTTCACCTCACTTGTTAATTTGTATAAATTATATACAGTTTGCACTTTCTTGTCAAGTCAAATCCGTAGACTCTTATATAGTTAGAGACTTTGATTTACGAAAAAAGATACTACTAAAATATAAAATTGTATTTCGTTCTCATACCCGCCCCTGAAATGTAAAATAATATAGGGGTGATGTGAGAATGTACCAATACGAAAAACGCCTGGACTGTCATGCCCTGGGCCAAGAAATCAAGCGCAGACGTAAAGCCAAAGGCTGGACGCAGGAGCATCTGGCCCAGCTTGTAGACCTCACCCCGCGCTCCATCATCCTGAATTCCCGGTAAAGATTTACCCTACAAGAAATATGGGAGAAGAGGACGAAAAAAGTGGGGAAGAGGCA
>QXXE01000108.1 GCA_009911355.1 Clostridiaceae bacterium
AATGCTCATGTACGGTAAGGAAGCAAGCAACCGAAAACAAGAGATAGACCGCCAGCACTACACTATTCCGAACCAAAGACCAAAAGATAAGCATTGTGGGAAAATCTAAACTTTTGGATTTTCCTACAATGCCGACTACGGCGGAATCCTTCCCACTCCTTATATCTTTATTTCCGTATACATTGAATTTGTATTTAGTAAATGCTATAATGTCCCTATTCAAATTATAAATGTGTTGAATTAGTTACATGTACATATTTTTTGTGCCGCATAAATACCCTGTTGAGGTTGTCGTTCTTTGTCCAGATGTGGAAACAATAAAAGGAAGGGAACGATACAGGGAGAAAACAGGCTATTCCGGCTTTACGGTTGAAACCTTATACGATACATTTATGCAGACAACACCACGGATCGGCTTTTGGCTGGACAATTCCAACCAAACACCACAGCAGACAGCAGAAACCATTCTGAACGCCAGAAAGTCGGTATGATTGTTACATATAAGGGGAAGAAAAATTTCTTTTAGGTACTTTCTTTCCTAAAACTAATGTGATATAATAGCATCATTCCAAAAAAGGAGTAAAAAATATGCGGCAAGGTATTCTTAAATAAAACTATAATCAAATAGTGGGAACAAAGGATTATGATAGTCCCTTTTGTGGGGGCTTGGTTTTTTGTACCCAATTTAAGAATACTTTTGCCTTATCAATTTTGACATATCCGAAAAACAGCAATCACAAACAGGTGTATGCTGTATATGTGTATGTCCGCAAATTATAATCCCCAGTGGTAAAAGTATTTTACTGCTGGGGATTTTTATGCCCTTTTGGGGCTGTAAAAGGAGGACAATCACATGAAAATAATCAATATTGGAATTCTCGCCCATGTAGACGCAGGAAAAACAACATTGACGGAAAGCCTGCTGTACACCAGTGGAGCGATTGCGGAACAAGGAAACGTGGATAAAGGAACTACAAGAACAGACACTATGATTTTGGAACGGCAGCGCGGAATTACCATTCAGACAGCGGTTACTTCTTTTTGCTGGAATGATTATAAAATCAATATCGTGGACACTCCCGGTCATATGGATTTTTTAACCGAAGCATACCGCTCTTTATCTGTCCTTGACGGAGCTGTTTTAGTCATTTCGGCAAAAGACGGCGTACAGGCACAAACCCGTATATTATTCCATGCGCTTCAGAAAATGGACATTCCGACAATTATCTTTATAAATAAGATAGACCAAAATGGGATCGACCTGCGGCGTGTTTACCAAAGCATTAAAGATAAACTTACCAGTGATATGATTGTCATGCAGGAGGTTTCCCTGTCGCCAAAGATAACCATGACCGATATTTCTGATTTGGACAAATGGGATATGATTATTTCCGGAAGCGATGAACTATTAGAACGATATGTTGCAGAGGATTCTTTGGATATACAGGAATTACAATATGAAAAGTGCAAAAGAACCAGATGCTGCTCTTTGTTTCCTGTTTATCATGGGAGTGCAAAAGACAATTTAGGAACAGAAAAACTGATTGAAGCGATTACAGAAACTTTCATTACAGAAACAGACGATATTCAGTCTGAATTATGTGGATATGTTTTTAAGGTTGAGTATACAGAGCGGAAAAAACGGCTTTCTTATTTACGCCTGTATCATGGGACGCTCCATTTACGGGATACCCTGCTGCTGTCAAAAAAGGAAAAAATAAAGATTACAGAAATGTGTATTCCGTCAAATGGTGAAATCGTCCCGGTTGACCATGCCTGTCCGGGAGAAATTGTTATTTTAGCTGATGATACTTTGAAACTGAACGACATTCTGGGAAATGAAAAACTCCTGCCTCACAAAACACGGATTGATAATCCCATGCCATTACTTCGGACAACGGTAGAGCCGCAAAAGCCGGAGCAAAGGGAAGCCCTGTTAAATGCCCTCACAGAGATTGCTGATACAGACCCTCTTTTGCATTTTGACATTGATACTGTTACACATGAGATTATATTATCTTTTTTGGGAAAAGTACAGTTAGAAGTTATTTGTTCGCTATTAGAAGAAAAATATCATGTGGGCGTGGCTATGAAAGAGCCTTCGGTTATTTATCTGGAAAGACCGCAAAAAAAAGCGAGCTACACGATTCATATTGAAGTGCCGCCGAATCCGTTTTGGGCATCTATTGGTTTGACTGTAACACCGCTTCCTGTTGGAAGCGGAACACAATATAAAAGCGAGGTATCTCTCGGCTATTTAAACCAAAGTTTTCAAAATGCCGTCATGGAGGGTGTGCGTTATGGAATGGAGCAGGGCTTATATGGCTGGGGAGTGACAGACTGCCAAATTTGTTTTGATTATGGAGTTTATTACAGCCCGGTCAGCACCCCCGCTGATTTTCGTTTTCTTGCGCCTGTCGTGTTGGAGCAGGCATTGAAAAAAGCAGGAACACAACTGTTGGAACCATACCTTTCCTTTACCCTTTTTGCACCGCAGGAATATCTTTCACGGGCTTATAATGACGCACCAAAGTATTGCGCAATCATTGAATCAACCAGACTTGAAAAAGATGAAGTTATTTTTAAGGGGGAAATCCCTGCCCGTTGTATTGGTGAATATAGAAATGATTTGAATTTTTATACAAATGGAAGAAGTGTCTGCATTACAGAATTAAAAGGGTATCAGGAAACTTCCGGCGAGCCTGTGTTTCAGCCACGCCGCCCGAACAGCCGTTTAGACAAGATCCGGCATATGTTTCAGAAGATAATGTAACATCTTGCGCAATGCAAACGTTCATTGCTGGCTATTGCGAAATATCATTGATAAAATCAGCATCAGAGAGGAGGAACCATTTTGAACCAGAAACAGACGGATATTACAACAGGAAAGCAAATACGTCATCTGCGAACACAATCGGGAATGACACAGGAAGAACTGGCTGGGAAATTGAATGTTACCCGGCAGGCGCTATCGAATTGGGAGAGAGATGTTAATGAACCCGATTTAAATACGTTGAAAAAAATTTGTTTTCTTTTTGGAGTCCACATGGACGATTTTGCGAAGGAGGTAATAACAAAAATGGAAACATGTGAAAAAAAGAGAAACGACAATTTAATAAGTATGATATGGCAATTGGACTTTTTTATGGTGTCGGGATATTTCTTGGCATTGGTATTTTCTTTGTTGGCGGTTTTATGACAATGTCGGGTGCAGGGTGGGGAGCATCACTATTTGGCGGTGGCTGTTTTTCTCTTGTATTTGGCTTGATATGCCATGCAGTTATTACATTGAGAAGAAATGACAAATGATGACATATCCTGCTTTCTAGTCTTTTCGGTCATATCGCGTAAAAAAGCCGCTGCTTTTGGCTTTCCAATAGCGGCGGCAAAGGGAAATATCCTTTGAATACCTTACAGAAGAAAAGTTTTGCAGCATTATAAAAATAAAAGCCTATACCATTTTGGAAAGAAAAGATACATAATAGTCAAGACGGCAACAATCAGAAGTTATGGAGGGTAACAATGGAATATAGTAAGGAAGATTTAATGGAAGCAAAAAGGCAAATTTTGGGAGTGGGAGAGAACATGGGAACAGAGGAAAGCAAAAAGATCTGGGAGAAAAACGCACAATTTTGGGATGATGCAATGGGTGACGAATCCAATGAATTTCACAGAGAGGTAGTACGTCCCAAAGTAACGGAACTTCTCTCTCCTGATCCTTCGGATTACATTTTGGATATTGCGTGCGGCAATGGAAATTATTCTTCGTATCTTGCACAGAGAGGCGCTTCGGTCGTCGCTTTTGATTACAGCAAAAAAATGATAGAATTGGCTAAAAGACGGCGATCACAATATGCAAAACAAATTGAGTTTTGCGTAGCGGATGCGACCAATAGAGAAAGCTTATTAGGATTAAAAAGAAATCGAGCCTTTACGAAAGCAGTTTCTAATATGGCAATTATGGATATTACGGATATTGAACCGCTTTTTATGGCTGTTTATGAACTATTGGAGGAAAACGGGATTTTTGTCTTTGCAACGCAGCACCCTTGTTTTATCACATTGACTGAAAAATATATGACACCGCACAGTTACTATGATATAGCGATCGAAGGGCAGCCGGAGGAGCAGATTTATTATCATCGTTCCATACAAGATATTTTTAACCTTTGTTTCAGAGCTGGATTTGTCATTGATGGATTTTATGAAGAATGTTTCAAAAACAATAAAGAAATTCCTATGGTAATGATAGTAAGGCTTAAAAAGGTAAAACGTGATAGCTTAAAATAAATTCAAGTTTGCCGGATAAATAGCAAACCCGGCCGAGCCAGTCAACGGTCAAGATGAACGGGCTTCGCCCGCCGTTGACAGCCCCGCCCGGTTTTGCAGTTAGGCAGTCAAGGAGCGACAGCCTAAAGTGCTGCCGCCCCTTACTATCATAAAAAGCAACTACTAACCAGCCACAGCCCTTTTGGGAGGAAAGGGGGATTTTCCATGACCTGTACAGAAGAATATCGGGAACATATCGAGTACACTTTCCATGCCTTTTGCAAAGTCGTTATCCGAAATGCAACGATCAACGCAGCGAGGACACGGAGCAGGAAGCACAAAAGAGAAATATCCCTTGAATACCTCACAGACGAAAAGCACTACCCTTTAGGCACGACAGATGAATATTTCCAAGCCCCGGAGCCGGACGAGGAATACATACTTACCCTTTGCGGCGATACGGTCATTTTCAGCAGCGGTTTACTTGCGGAAGCCCTGTCACGGCTGGACGAACGGGAGCGGGAAATGATTTACCTGTCCTTTTTCAAGCGTATTCCACAGCACGAAATTGGCAGACAGTACGGGCGCAGCCGCAGCACAGCGGGCTACCATATCCGAAAAGCCCTACGGCAGCTCCAAGCGGAAATGGAGGGAATGGCATATGAGAAATAATAGGCTTCTCCCCTATGAAACAATCGTCCAAGCCGCCAGCGGGGAGCCGGAAGCGGTGGGAACTGTATTGCAGTATTACCGCCGCCGCATACAATGTGCCGCCCGTGTGAATGGACGGGTAGACCAAGATACAGAGGACTACATCACCCAGACGCTTCTCACAGCTATTTTCAAGTTCCGCTTTGGGAGATAGCCCTACCGCCTACAACTGAATAACCGCCGCTTCGCCGGCAACCAGAAAGCAGTAAATCTATTCAACAGATTTGCTGCTTTTTTTCGTTCCTGTTTGGCATTTTTGAAAATCCCCAGTATGAAAAAACAAAAGGGAAAATAGCCGCCGCAGTTGGCAAAATCCCTTACTTATCCGTAGAGGGTATCAAAGAAAAAAATACTGCCATTGTCCGCCTATTCCGGCTTGCGTGGTGTTGTAGGGAATAGAGGGGAAATTCTAAAAATCTCCGTCCATTTTGCTTTGCGTGGTGTTGTAGGTAGTGAAAGGAAAATTTTCAAGATAAGCCGGAATAGCGGGTAGCAAAGCCCTTTTGAAACGTTTTGTTAGCGGAAAGGACGGGAGCCGGGGAACGCCGGAGTTTTTCAGAGCAAGATTCTACCGAGGTGCCAAAATTCGCTCTCCGCTTATTTTTGCCCCTGCGGGAATCTTGTTGGGGAGTGCCTTCCCCAAACCCTGCTATGCGCCCTGTCGGGCGAGAAAGGAGGTCACAGACCATGCGAAAGAAATACAATACGCCCCACCGCCGTCATGTGGTAAAGACCCGCATGACCGATGAAGAATACGCCGACTTCACCGGGCGGCTGGCGGCTTATGAAATCAGCCAGTCCGAGTTTATCCGGCAAGCCATACGGAAAGCGACCATACGCCCCATTGTCACCGTTTCCCCGGTCAATGACGGGCTGCTTGCCGCCCTCTCCAAGCTCACGGCAGAGTACGGGAAAATCGGCGGCAACTTAAACCAGATTGCCCGGAGCCTGAACGAATACGGAAGCCCCTACCGGGGGCTGGAAAAGGAAGTGCGGGGAGCCGCCGCCGACCTTGCCGCCTTGAAGTTTGAAGTCTTGCAGAAAGTAGGTGAAGCCGTTGGCGATACTCAAACATATCAGCTCTAAAAATGCCAACTACGGGGACGCTGAAAAATACCTCACATTCGAGCATGACGAGTTTACCATGAAGCCCACCCTTGACGCAGACGGGCGGCTCATACCGAGGGTAGACTACCGCATATCCTCTCTGAATTGTGGCGGGGAGGATTTTGCCGTTGCCTGTATGCGCTCCAATCTCCGCTACGGCAAGAACCAGAAACGGGAGGACGTAAAGAGCCACCACTACATCATCAGCTTTGACCCACGGGACGGCCCGGACAACGGCTTGACCGTTGATCGGGCGCAGGAGCTGGGCGAGAAGTTCTGCGCCGAGCATTTCCCCGGACACCAGGCCCTTGTCTGCACCCACCCGGACGGACACAGCCACACCGAAAATATCCATGTGCATATCGTCATTAACAGTCTGCGGATTGCGGAGGTTCCCATGCTGCCCCACATGGACAGGCCAGCGGACAGGAAAGCAGGCTGCAAGCACCGCTGTACGGACGCAGCTATGAACTATCTGAAAGCCGAAGTCATGGAGATGTGCCACAGCGAGGGGCTTTACCAGATAGACCTTTTGAACGGCAGCAAAGAACGCATTACCGAGCGTGAGTATTGGGCGCAGAAGAAAGGACAGGCTGCCCTTGACAGAGCCAACGCCCCTATTGCTGCGGACGGTATCGCGCCCCGGCAGACCAAGTTTGAAACGGATAAGGCGAAGCTGCGCCGGACTATCCGGGAAGCCCTTGCCGCTGCTTCCGGCTTTGATGAGTTTGCCGCCCTGCTTCTCCGGCATGGTGTGACCGTCAAGGAGAGCCGGGGGCGGCTAAGTTACCTCACGCCGGACAGGACGAAGCCAATTACCGCCCGGAAGCTGGGGGACGATTTTGACCGGGCTGCTGTCCTCTCCGTTTTGGAGCAGAACGCCGCCAGAGCCGCCGAAAAACCCGCAGCCATAGCGGAATACCCCGGCAGTATCAAAGACCGCTTACGGACGAAAAAAGAAGCGAAAAACGCCCCGAACAATGACGCTGTACAGCGCATGGTAGACATAGCCGCCAAGCGAGCCGAGGGGAAAGGACGGGGCTATGAGAAGTGGGCGACCATGCACAACCTCAAACAGATGTCGGCTACCCTCATGCTCTACCAGCAGTATGGCTTTTCTTCCCCGGACGAGCTGGACGCTGCCATTTCCGCAGCCAACACCGCCACGCAGGAGAGCCTTGCCGGACTGAAAGGGCTGGAAGCCGCTATCCGGGAGAAAAAGGAATTGCAGCGCAACCTTTTGGGCTATATCGGCACGAAGCCCGCCCGTGACGGTCTGAAAGCGCAGAAATCGGAGAAAGCCCGGAGAGCCTACCGGGAACAGCACGAAAGCGATTTTATCATAGCGGACACAGCCGCCCGTTATTTCCGGGAGCATGGAATAACCAAGCTGCCAGCCAGCAAAGCCCTGCAAAGGGAGATTGAGCAGCTTACCGTCCAGAAGAACGCCGGATATAACGACTACCGGGAGAAACGCCAGCGGGCGCAGGAGCTTCAGACAGTCAGACGCAATATCGACCAGATTTTAAGGGGCGCACCGAGCCAGCAGAAAAAGCGTGAACAGGAGCGTTAAAGACCGCCCCGAAATGATACCGAAACCCTACAAAAATACAGGTATGATATGAACCCTTACCGCAATACTCCCCGACTTCCAAACGGGGCTTACAGGGCAGAAAAAGCCCGAAAATGATACCGAGAACATACAGAAAATGCCCCCTATCCCGCTACACCGATAGGAACGGCAGAAAGGAGCTTACCATTGCCGAGAATGAGCAAGAAGCGGCGGCTGGAATGGTCTTTCTTCCTCAACCACCGCAACCGTATCACTTACAACGACCTATGCCGGGGCTGCACCCGTGACTGCAAACAGAGCTTCCGGGCGGTTATCATACTATGCCCTCGCTATTATTCCAAACGCTGGAAAAAGGAGGACGCAGCCTATGGCAGATAACCGCAAATATTACTACCTCAAGCTGAAAGAGAGCTATTTTGACGATGATGCAATCGTTCTGCTGGAAAGTATGCAGGACGGCGTTATCTATTCCAACATTCTCTTGAAGCTGTACTTGAAATCGCTGAAAAACGGCGGGAAATTGCAGCTTGACGAGAATATCCCCTACACCGCCCAGATGATTGCGACCATTACCCGCCAGCAGGTAGGTACCGTAGAGAGAGCTTTGAAAATCTTTATGAAGCTGGGGCTTGTGGAGCCTTTGCCAAGCGGCGCACTCTACATGAGCAACATTGAGCTTTTAATCGGCCAGTCCTCTACCGAGGGGGAGCGCAAGCGCAGGGCGCGGCTGGCTTTGCAGGAACAAAAAGCCCTGCCGCAGACAGGGGCGGACAAATGTCCACCATATCGAGCGGACATTTGTCCACCAGAGATAGAGATAGAGAAAGAGATAGATATAGAAATAGAAAAAGAGAGAGAGTTAGAAACGGGACACCCCGCCCCCGCCGCCTATGGCAGATACCACAATGTCATTCTTTCCGATACGGAGCTTGACGGGCTGAAAACAGAGCTTCCCGGCAAGTGGGAGTATTACATTGACCGCCTATCCTGCCATATCGCTTCCAGCGGGAGGAAATACAAGAGCCATGCAGCCACGATTTTCAAGTGGGCGCAGGAGGACGCAGCCAAGAAAGCCCCGAAAAAGGGCATACCCGATTATACCTGTAAGGAGGGCGAGAGCTTATGACGAATGGATTTGATGAAATGATTTTGAATATGACCGACACCACGCCGGAGCCGGAGGACTACACCGGCGAGGACGGGCTTTTATACTGCGGGAAGTGCCACAAGCCCAAAGAGGGCTATTTCCCCAAAGAAACCGCCGCATGGCTGGGGCGTGACCGCCACCCGGCAGAATGTGACTGCCAGCGGGCAGAGCGTGAGGAACGGGAAGCCGCAGAGAAACAGCGCAGTCACCTTGAAACTGTCGAGCGGTTGAAGCGGCGGGGCTTTACAGACCCGGCTATGCAGGGCTGGACGTTTGAGAACGACAACGGCAAGTGCCCGCAAATGGAACACGCCCATTTCTATGTGGAGAACTGGGAAACCATGAAAGAGCGCAACATTGGCTATCTGCTATGGGGCGGCGTTGGCACAGGCAAGAGCTATTTTGCGGGCTGTATCGCAAATGCCCTTATGGAGCGTGAAATCCCCGTGTGCATGACAAACTTTGCATTGATATTGGGTGACCTTGCCGCCAGCTTTGAGGGCAGGAATGAATATATCTCCCGACTTTGCAGCTTCCCGCTGCTTATCCTTGACGATTTTGGAATGGAACGGGGAACGGAATACGGCTTAGAGCAGGTCTACAACGTGATTGACAGCCGTTACCGCAGCGGCAGGCCGCTGATCGTCACGACTAATCTCACGCTGGAGGACTTGCAGCACCCGGAGGACACCGCCCACGCCCGCATTTATGACCGTCTGATTGAAATGTGTTCTCCTGTCCGCTTTACCGGGAGCAACTTCCGAAAAGCCACGGCGCAGGAGAAAATGGGACAACTGAAAAAGCTGATGAACAGAAAGGAGAGCCGCCTATGACCAACACCCCAAAGAATGACCGCAGCACCCGCCGCCCGGATTGCGTGACGGAAATCCGCATAGGTAATTCTGTCCTTGTCGTTTCCGGCTATTTCAAGCAGGACACCACCGCCACCGCCGCCGATAAAATGCTGAAAGTGCTGGAAGCGGAAGCTGCTACACAAAAATCGGCAATTTGACGGGACGTAAAGAAGCAGAAAGGACTGTACAGCCAGCCCCGGCGTGTGGTATGATAGTCATACGGAATAGTGGGGCTGGCTGTCGGAAATGGAGGACACTATGTTAAGACAGACCACCCGAAACCTTATTACCGCCCTTTATCCGAGATTATCCCACGAGGACGAGCTGCAAGGTGAGAGCAATTCTATTTCAAACCAGAAGCGTATTCTTGAAACCTATGCGAAGCAGAACGGCTTTTCCAATCTGCAATGGTACACAGATGACGGTTATTCTGGGGCGAACTTCCAAAGACCCGGTTTTCAAGCCATGCTTGCGGACATTGAAGCCGGAAAAGTCGGCACCGTTATCGTCAAGGATATGTCACGGTTAGGGCGAAACTATCTGCAAGTGGGAATGTATACGGA
Organism: Clostridiaceae bacterium; assembly: GCA_009911355.1. GTDB lineage: Bacteria > Bacillota > Clostridia > Oscillospirales > Butyricicoccaceae > QXXE01. Next base: position 10,225 of record QXXE01000108.1, read on the forward strand.
AATGATTTTCCCACAGAAAGGCGTCCGCTTTATCGCTATCAATGACGGAGTGGACAGCGCACAGGGCGACAATGATTTTGCCCCTCTGCGGAACATTTTTAACGAATGGCTGGTGAGAGATACGAGCAAGAAAATCAAAGCAGTAAAACGGTCTAAGGGTATGAGCGGGAAGCCCGTCACGAGCAAACCCGTATACGGCTACTTTATGGACGAGGACGAAAATTTTATCATTGACGGGGAAGCCGCCCCTGTTGTGCGGCAGATTTACAGCTTGTGCCTTGCCGGGAACGGGCCGACCAAGATAGCCCGTATGCTCACAGAGCAGGAGATCCCCACGCCGGGAACGCTGGAATACCGTCGGACGGGAAGCACCCGCCGCTACCACCCCGGCTATGAGTGCAAGTGGGCGACCAATACCGTGGTACATATCCTTGAAAACAGGGAGTACACGGGCTGTCTGGTAAACTTCAAGACGGAGAAGCCGTCCTACAAGACCAAGCACAGCGTAGAGAACCCCATTGAGAAACAGGCGATTTTCGAGAACCACCATGAGCCTATCATTGACACCCAGATGTGGGAGCGTGTGCAGGAGTTACGCAAGCAGCGCAAACGCCCGAACCGCTATGATGAAGTGGGCTTATTCTCCGGCATACTCTTTTGTGCCGACTGCGGCAGCGTCCTTTACCAGCAGCGTTACCAGAACGCCACCCGCAAGCAGGATTGTTATATCTGCGGGAGCTACAAGAAGCGTACCCGTGACTGTACGGCGCACTTTATCCGCACCGACCTGTTGACCGCCGGAGTGACCGACAATCTGCGGAAAGTCACCAGCTATGCAGCGAAGCACGAAGCCCGGTTTATGAAGCTGCTGATCGAGCAGAACGAGGACGGGGGCAAGCGCAGGAACGCCGCAAGGAAAAAGGAGCTGGAAGCCGCCGAGAAGCGTATCAGCGAGTTATCCGCTATCTTCAAGCGGCTGTATGAGGACAGCGTGACCGGGCGCATTTCAGACGAGCGTTTCACGGAGCTGTCGGCAGACTATGAAGCCGAGCAGAAAGAACTGAAAGAGAGAGCCGCCGCTATCCGGGCAGAGCTTTCCAAAGCGCAGGAAGCCACGGTAAACGCAGAAAAGTTTATGAATGTTGTCCGCAAGTACACCAGCTTTGAAGAACTTACCCCTACCCTTTTGCGTGAGTTTGTGGAGAAAATCGTTGTGCATGAGTGCAGCTATGACGAGAACGGCACACGCAGACAGGACATTGATATTTATTACTCTTTCGTTGGCAAGGTAGACCTGCCCGAATGACCGCCCGACCTATCCGGCGCAATGCGCAAACGCCGGATAGGAACGGCAAAATTTTTTACACTTCTACTACTTCTTTATCACACATCAGCAAAA
>QXXE01000109.1 GCA_009911355.1 Clostridiaceae bacterium
GTTGCCTCCCTAATTCTCTTTGATTATACATTAAATCCTTGCGTATGAGGTGTCAACTAAAATGGTACAACATCAATAAGCGCGGGCTGATTTCAATTCTTATCTATCAGTTTTTCTCCGTCTGATGAGCAGCCGAATAGCGGATCACATCTTCAAGCAGCGTCCCAATGGGTTTTCCCTTATCGCTAAAATGTTCGGAAACTTTAATACGAGTGTTGCCATAGTAGAAGTACAAGGGGCCGTCTCCTTCCGTCACATAGAAAGCGGGGATCTCATCCGGTTCCTCAAATTCGCGGGCCGCTGCCCACTCGTCAATCAACTCCTGCGGCGCTTCAATCATCGGCTCATAGCAGGCGCACAGGTCAATGGGTTCATATTCATAGTTTTCAAAATTGTTCAATCAAGTACCTCCATAATTCGTAGTCTGTTGGTTGTGGGTCAGGCGTCCTTGCGCCGGACCCACTGAATGTCATATCCCATCGCGTCGGCAAGCTGGACGGCCTCCTTGTATCGGAGGGATTCCCGCTGGAGCTTGTTGGAGAGATTGGACACACTGTCCGACCAGCCGTACACATCGGAGAGTATGTCCACCACCTCCTGCATGGTCATCCCCTGACGCACAATGTACGCCTTGATTTCGTTTCTCATATCGGATTTCAAAACTTTTTCCTTGCTTTCCAATGAATTTAATTTTGTATTCCGTAACGCGGTTTTACGAAATGGTGAAGATTTTCTCGGTTGTAATTTCCACTCAGATTTGCTATCATGAAGCCCAGGTCATAAGGGGCCTATATCCACTTCACAATTTTGTGGGACACCCGCCGGAACCGTGGGAAAGACCACTTATCCGCAAAGTAGCTACACGGTTCCGTAAATCACCAACGGGTGTAATTCATTTTCTGCTGAATGACATTTTTCACGAAAATCACAAGGATTGAATTTCATCCAGTTTTTTAGGGGCAGATCAGCATGACCAACTATAAAGAATCGGGTGAACTTCAAACTATCCGTACATGCGTACATCGGTACGAAGCCAGCCTCCCGTGTACGCCTGTACGCACGTACAGATGATTTCATTTCTCTTTTATATCGCGCCCTCTGCTGTTGTTATGAGCAAATTTGAAAAAACCGTGCTAATGGCATGACAGCCCTGTTTCAAAAAACGTGACAGAGGGAATTTCGGTAGCGGCTTCCGAAATTCCCTCTGCCGGTGCAATACCGATTACCGCTCCATATCCCGCTTGAGGGATTGCGCCGCCCTGCGTTCCGCATCCTGTCTGGCAATCTCGGCCCTGCCCTGTTCCAGTTTGGCAAGGACGGACTCTCTGGCCTTCTCCTTGATCTGTCTGGTGGCGGCGGCTCTGACCTCCGGCTTTTGCAAAACTGCCTGAACTCTGGCAAGTACCTTTTGAGCGGCTTTGTGAATCAGCTCCTGCGCCTTTCCCAGCACCTTGCCGATAAGCCCTTTCTCCGCTGGGGAATAGCGCCGCTCCGGGACCAGACACCAATCTTTGTAATCGGAGACAATCTTCTCGTCCTGCAACTGTGTCTCGGCGCGGACGGCATCGGTCACAAGCTCCACGGCCTTGTCATAGGCGATTTCCGTGACCTCATCAATCAGGGCCTCCGCATCCTCCAAGCGAAGCAACACGGATTCCAGCTCCCGCGATTTTTCTTCAATCGCGGTCTCCTGCTCGGTAATCATTTTCTTCTGCTTCTGGATGATATAGTCGTTCTTCATCAGGTAGCTGCGCCCACGGTTGCCGGGATCAGGTTCTTCCTCCACCGCCAGGCCATGTTGTTTGCAAATATCAAACAGAATGACCCGGCAGACCGCATCGAAAACCATCTTCCGGTTGTTGGTGCGCCCTGGCTTTTTCTCAGGGTCAGGCAGTTCAAAGCCAAGGGCCTCCAGCGCCTTTTCCTGCTTTGGCTCGACTTCGCCATAGCGGTTCACATAGTCGAACACATGACGCTCATGGATATGGGGCGTGGCCTCGTCCAGATGGAGCGCCCAGTCAATGACATGGATGCGTTCCCCGAAACGGTGTTCCAGCTCCATCATAAACTCCCCGACAATTTCCAGCAGCACATCCGGGGAAACGGAGTCCTCCATCGTGCCGATCTGGTAAATGGTTTCCTCTGGGCAGAAGCGTTTGTCGGCCAGCAAATCATCTACGCTCCGGTCACGCTCGGAGTGACGGCGTTTGGCGTTCCGTTCATGCTGGCCGTCAAGGTAATCCGAGTAGCGGTTCAGATAAAAGGCCCGCTCCACATCCGCGAAGGACACCTCGCTTTCCTGCTGGGCTGGATAGGTTGCGCCCCGGAAACAATCCCAATAAATGTTCTGTGAAATCCGCTCACCGTCAATGTGGTCAGCGTGTTCGGTATCGAAGGTCCTGTCGTTGTGCGTTGATTTGTAGACGACGCTTTTTCCGGCTCTCCCGTTGTGCCGGGTTAATCTTTTTGCCATTCTGCGCTCCTTCCTGTTTCTCGTTTTTTGCTTTTTCGGGAGCGGTCAGGGGCGGCGAAGCCGCCAAATCTGAGTGCTTTGCGCCAGATAATAACCCAGTATGGATTGACGCAAGCATCAATCCTACTGGGCCAAGGGTTTCACCCTCTGGACACCTGAGCAGGCGCTGCCGCCCTGCACCCGCCCCAAAGGGCTTTGCCCTCTGGACACCCAACAGGCGCTGCCGCCCTGCACCCGGCCCTCGTCGTCGCAAGCTCCGTATCCCTCGCTTCCGCCTACGGCGAAAGCTCGCTCACTCCGCTGCTCCTCCTCTCCCCACCGAAACCGCTGCGCTGGGTTTCGGCAGGGACCCCAGCGTCCACCTCTGGACACTGACCAGACGCTCGCCGCTCTGGACTTGGCGCAAAGAGCCTGCTGCCCTCTGCACTCCCGCCGTTCTTCCCGTAACCCGTTCCTGCCCCTGTACTCTCAGCGGCGTTTTGTTCCCCTTGATACGCTTCATGCGATACTTCACCAGAGAACATATCTGTTTCGGACGGTCATTCTTTTTTCAAGCTGCAATGCTGTGTGACACAAACATCGTAGCAGAAAAAAGGCCACTCTCTTGTATATCCAAGAGGTAGGAAATCTGGCCCCAAAACCGGATATTTTTATGCTCTCGGAAATGTGGTAGAATGGCAGTAAAATCAGGGGAGGACAGCGATTATGTCTTTGACGATACAAGAACGGATAAAGGACCTGCGGGTGGAACATGGGCTGACGCTGAAGGAACTTGCGGAGCAGACGGGCCTGTCCTCGTCTGCTCTGGGCAGCTATGAGGCGGACGATACCAAGGACATCAGTCATTATGCTCTTATCAAGCTGGCGAAGTTTTACGGCGTGACCGCCGACTATCTTCTGGGCCTGACAGAAACAAAGCGCCACCCAAACGCTGATCTGGCAGACCTGCGTTTGAGTGACGCTATGATTGATATATTGAAAGAGGGACGGGTGGATACCGCTCTGCTGGGAGAACTGGTGGCGCATCCGGATTTTGTAAAGCTGTTGGCCGATATTCAGATTTATGTGGAAGGTATCGCCGCCATGCAGATACAAAATCTGAACGCATGGGTAGATGTGGCACGGGCTGAAATCGTGGAGAAGTATCAGCCGGGAGAGAACGACAGAATGACCTATCTTCTGCAATCGGCCCATGTGGATGAGGGAGAATATTTCACCAGTCGGGTGCATCGTGACATTGACGCAATCATGGATGATATGCGGGAGGCACACCGAGGCCGGAGTGACAGCGCACCGAAAAACTCTGCCGCAGAAGAATTGAAACAGGACTTGGAGGAGGTTGCTCGTTTCAACGGCAGTAAGCTGGAACAGCTTATCATGCTGTTCTGTAAGCAGACAAAGCTCCGCTACAACAAACTGACCGAGGAAGAAAAACAGTGGCTTACCCGGATTGCGCAGAAGTCGGAGCTGCTGAAAGGGGCGGTGTCGCAGAGGGGGAAGAAACGGAAATCGCAACTCGCTCCTCACCACTAATCGGCTAAAAATCCGATGTCCTTACGTTACCTCGCAAATTATCAGGTTGCAATCTGAAAATACGAACAGCTCTACCGTTCTATGGGTTCAGGACGGTAGAGCTGTTATTCATCGGGGATATACTCAGCGATGTCCTCCAGGCGGCAATCCAGCACCGCACACAGCTTGTTCAGCGTTTTGGTCTCCATGTTGTCGTTTGCCCGCAGGCGCCGAACGGTCTTGCTGTCGATGCCGCACTTCTCCCGTAGCTGGTAGGTGGAAACACCTTTTGCTTTCATCACGTCCCACAGCTTATCAAAAATAATCACAACCTCACCCCTCTAATTGACACCAATCAGTATGGGGGTTATAATCTCCAATGTTAAGGGGATATAACCCTCATAATCGAATTAAAGTCAGGAGAGAGTTGTGATGATTGAAAACCGCTGTGCGTTCACGGGTCACCGCCCCAAAAAGTTCTCATGGGGCTATAATGAGGCAGACGCCCGTTGCGTCGCACTGAAAAAGGCACTTGCCGCAGAGATTGCCAAGTTGGTGGACACTGGATATACGCGCTTCTACTCTGGTATGGCGGAGGGAGCAGATACCTGGGCAGCGCTGACGGTCCTTGCCTTGAAAAAAGAAAATCCCGCGCTGAAACTCCACTGTGTCCTGCCCTGCGAGGGACAGGCGGACGGGTGGTCAGCTTCAGCGCGGGAACGCTATTTTTCCATTTTGGAGCAGGCGGACGAGGTGGTTTATGTGAACCGGGAGTACAGCAAGAATTGTATGCTGGAACGTAACCGCTACCTGGTCGATCACGCCGTCTGCCTGTTAGCTGTCTACAACGGCGAGTGGCGGGGAGGGACGGCTATGACGGTGCGGTATGCCCGGAAGCTGGGGCGGGAGGTTATTGTCATTGATCCCACCTTGTGTCGGCTTATGCCTCCATAGTCCCGCCTAATTGCTGCATCAATTCTTGGAATCCCTCCAGCGCACTTTGGAGGTTCTCGATGATATCAGCGGCCAACACATCTGGCTCTGGCAGGTTGTCCAGATCAGCAAGGGATTTATTCTTGATCCAGAAAATATCCAGGCTGGCCTTATCGCGATTTAGAATTTCCTGGGCAGGGAATTTTCTCCAGCGTCCATCAGGATTTTCCTCAGACCATGTCTCGCTGCGCTGATGCCGATTTTCTGGATTGAAGCAGTGAATAAAATCCTCCAGGTCAGCGTCGGTCATGGGATGCTGTTTCAGGGTAAAATGGATGTTTGTGCGAAAATCATACACCCACACTTCTTTGGTTTGCCGTTCCGAACTGGCGGGACGTTTGTCGAAGAAAATTACATTGGCCTTGACGCCCGGTTTGTAAAAGATGCCGGTGGGAAGCCGCAGGATCGTATGCAGGTCAGTAGTTTCCAGCAGTTTCCGGCGCACGACCTCTCCCGCACCGCCCTCAAAAAGCACGTTGTCTGGCACGACCACCGCCGCTTTTCCGCTGACGTTCAGGATGGTATTGATGTGTTGAACAAAATTCAGCTGCTTGTTGGAGCTGGTCGTCCAAAAGTCTGTCCGGTTGTAAACCAGGTCTTCCTCCTCCTGTTCCCCCTCCTCGTTGGTGAAGGTGATAGAGGACTTCTTGCCAAAGGGCGGGTTGGTCAGCACATAGTCCACCCGATAGCCGGGATCAGTAAGCAGGGCATCCCCCAAGGTCACGGGTACATTCCCATAAATATCGCCGATGTTGTGCAGGTACAGATTCATCAGACACAGCTTGAATGTAGTAGGGACCAGTTCATTGCCATAAAAAGTCTGGTTTTTGAGAAATTCCTTTTTCTCCCGATCCAATGTATACTGCGTATCGCTGGCAATGTACTCCTGCGCGGCCAGGAAAAATCCGCCGCTGCCGCAACAGGGGTCCGCAATGGTCTTCATCGGCTCCGGGCGGATACAGCGCACCATGGCCCGGATGAGGGGCCGAGGGGTGAAGTACTGCCCCGCACCGCTTTTTACGTCCTCCGCATTTTTCTGGAGCAGGCCTTCGTAAATCTCGCCCTTGACATCGGAGGACATGGACACCCACCGCTCCTGGTCGATCATCTGGACGATGCGGTACAAAATGGCGGCGCTGCTGATCTTGTTTATCGCACCGTGGAAAATCTTCCCCAGGATGCCGCCCTGCTCCCCCAGCTTTTCCAGGGTAGCCTTGTACTGCTCCTCCAGCTCCGCGCCCTTGAGGGTGCTCATGTCTGCCCAAGTGTACCCGGCGGGGATGCCGGTTTCCCGCTTGTAGGGCGGTTTGGAATACTCGTCCGACATTTTCAGGAAGATCAAATAGGTAAGCTGCTCCAGATAGTCGCCGTAGGACACGCCGTTGTCCCGCAGGGGATTGCACATACCCCAGACTTTGGAGATGATGGTGGAGGTTTGGTCAGACATTTTTATCACCTTCGAGCAAGGAATTATAGTAAATGAGCAAGTCATTCAACTGTAGTTTCCACTTTGTGTGGTCAATCCCAAATTCCTCACACACAACACCAGTTACACATAAAAAGGAATAAACTCCAAGGAGCAAGGGCACTGAATGACCATTCTCTCGGGGCCGATTATCTACTCCACAAAACTCCGAATTATCACCAAGTCTTAATATGTTCCCAGCGCAGCTGGCATGGAGTGAAACACATGCCCGTTTATACATCGTATGATACATAGCTGTGAATTTCTTAAAAACAGGATCAGTCTGGCGCTCTATCAAAGCTATAGCCATATCGCTGAATGTACCTTTATCAGCCCACCAATAGGTTCCTTTCTTTTTGATGTGCACATTTGCTCGTATTTCAGCGATATCCTGTTCGATCTGCTGTTTTAATGCTACATCATGCTCCACATATTCGGCGGAAAAAAGAAGCAGTTTGTTTCGCTGTATTTCATAATCCGCAAAAAAATCATCAATATAATCCTGAAAATTTCCGTTTGCCTTATGGGAGTGGAAAAATTCAGCAATAACGAATTGTTCATACAAATTCCTCGCAAGAGATAAAGCACCTTCAGGATATCCGCATTGAACAAGACATAGTATTTCTTTCATTGTTACGACAGATTTTCCAGCCATAAAAAACAGCAGGCTCTTATAATTGTGAGAGAATTTCAGATTGGACTTGTTGATCGTGTCACATATTGTGCTATCCAGCTCATCAACAATATGTACCAATTCGTTGAGTTTCCATTTTTTTATAAGATTATCCATTAGAATTCCCCTTCAAACGCTTTCTTCAAAATACTCTGCCGCAGGGCCTCGGCCTGTTGCAGGGCGGCGTCTACAGTTTTTTCGATATTGTCACAGACTGACATCCGCGACTCAATTACTCCAATAATTGCTTTTTGTTTACTCATATCAGGAACAGGAAACATAATTTGTTTCAAGATTGTTTGATTCAAAAAAACGCGTGTAGAACCTTTGCATAGTTCCTTAACCTGATCCAAAACCACACTTTTGCTTTGAAATAGATAGATAAAATAGTCAGAACGAATAGTATTGCTATTTAGAGAAACACGCATTAAATTTGTTGATAGCAATGCACCTTCCATCCGTTTAGGTACAGCACAAATCTCTCCAACTGTGCCAGAACGGGAAATAATAATGTCCCCCGGCAATAAAGTGAAGGATTTCAATTCCTTTGCCTTTTCTGGCGTGACAAAAATTTTATTCCCGTCAATGAACTTTCCGTTGCCTATGTTTTCGATTCCTAACATTGGAACACCAGTTACCTGGTGTTCATGCTTTTTTATCATCGTACCGAATGGACCTGTTGCCATCCCTTTTCGTTCTGTTGTCAACAGTTTTTCAATAGGCATCATCGGAGGATTATCCTGTAACGCTGAATCAAACGCCTCTTTCAGCACTGCCTGCCGGTACACCTTCAGCCGTTCCTTTGCCGTTTTCAGCTCGGCCACGCTGGCGTCCAGTTGGGAGAACAGTTCCTCAATGCGGGAAACGATGCTCTGTTGCACTGGAAACGGGGGAATATCAAATGAAATTTTATCAAGGTTCTTTCTCGATATTCTTTTTCTTGTTGTCCCACTTTCATATTTTTTTATTTCTGTGCGAAAACTTGGTGAGTTTATCATATACATGATATATTTGGGGCTGATATCTTGCTGTGTAATTCTTACTATAGCGACATCAACAGCTGTAATGTATCTACCATCTAAGGGAAAGATACAAGCCCTACCCAACGGATCAGGTAAGCGGGCAACCAAAATATCACCTTTTTGCAAAAGTGTACAGTTTAATTCTTGTGCTTTATCTTCTGTAACAAATTTTGCCGATTTATCTTTGAAAAGGCATACACCTATATCGGCAAGTTGTATTAGCCGAACCGTACCATTTTCATCTTGATCTTTTTTCTCTATCCAATCTCCGTCACTAAACAACCCGTCAGGTGCAACTAATTCTGAAAAATTCATAAATACCTCACGCCACCAACTCCACATTCAGTTCCATCAAAAGTTTTTCATATTTCTCCCCAAACACCTCATAGAACCGCCCCAGTCCGCCCTTGTGGTCGAAGGGGCTGAGGTCCAGGTCCTCCAGTACCACACTGAGGGACGCGGCAATGTGGTCCTTGATGAGCCGCAGCCACTCCATCTGCTCGTCGGTGAAGTGGACGGCCCCGGCGTTGCGCCGGAACGACCACTGCTGAAAGTTGTAGTTGACCCGTTCCGCAAAGGGTGCCAGCATCTCAGCCGCGCCCATCTCAAACCGAATGAGGGAAACAAGGTCAGCCAACTGCACCGCCGTTCCCCGCTTCACCTTGTCCGGCTGTTTGATGGCATAGCAGTCCCACAGCCTGTCCACCGTGATATGCTGGGCTTTCAGCTTTTCGTACAGTGCCTTGAGCTGGGCAATGGACATGGGACGGTCTTTGTACCGCTGGTCGTAAATAATCCGCAGAGCCGTGATCTCATCCTGGTTCGCTTGGATAAATTCTCGGAATGTCTCAATTGTCCGGCCAGCAGCCTCTTCCCGGCTGACGTCGTACCCGGCAAATAACACTGTGTCTAGATTTACGTTGTCAATGATCTGCTCGTGGTTTCGGCGGACGTTCTCGATGTAGTCCCGCACCTCCGGCCTGTGGAACGGGGCCACAGCAGCGGTGATGAGGTCATGCTGAGCGGCGTCCAGTTGTGCCTGCTGCTCCGGGGTGGGTTCGCCGTTCTCCGGCAGCACCACGCCCGCCTGAGCCGCGATCACATCCGGGTCAAAGGCATTCAGCAGGGCCTGGGCGGTCTGTCCGGCAGAGGCCCCGGTGATCTCCTGAAACGCCTTTCGCTCTGATGCCATCATCTGCGCGTTTAAACGGACGATACGGCTGGCCAGGGAGGTAAGAGTGTCCTCGTCCTTCGCCCCTAGCGCAACATTCATCATCAGCTCTTTTAGGGAGACGGAGGGCTTGCGCTCCAGGGCGCGGGTGTCCGACTTCTTGGACTTGGTGACGCCCACCGCATCTATGATGACAAAGTGGTCCTTGTTCTCGGTGGCGGAGGGGGTCACCTTTTGCAGATCGTCCTTGCTCAGCGTCCGGGTGCCCCGGCCTTTCATCTGCTCAAAGTAGTTCTTGCTCCGCACATCCCGCATAAAAATTAAGCACTCAATGGGCTTTACATCTGTACCAGTGGCAATCATGTCCACCGTGACAGCAATACGGGGATTGAAGCTGTTGCGAAAGTCAGAAAGGACTTCCTCTGGCGCATCAGCGGAATAGGTGATCTTTTTGCAGAATTCGTTGCCCTCGCCAAATTCCTCCCGGACAGTCTGGATAATATCGTCCGCATGGCTGTCGGTTTTGGCAAAGATCAGCGTCTTGGGGACTTCGCTTCGGCGCGGAAATAGAGTGGTATACAAATTTTCCTTGAAAGCGCGGATCACAGTCCGTATCTGGCTGGGGTTTACAATGTCTCGGTCGAGCCGGGAGGGTACATAGCTGACATCCTCATCCATCTGTTTCCAGCGTTTTTCGCGGGACAGACGGTTCCGGTATTCGATCTGCTGCTTTACAATGTATCCGCCGTGCCGGCCTACTTCGGTTTCGATCAGGAAGATGTCCTCTCCTACGTTTACACCGTCGATAATCGCCTGTTCTCTGGAATATTCGCTGACCACATTCTCATGGAAAAAGGCAAAGGTACGCTTGTCCGGCGTGGCGGTCAAACCAATGATGAACGAATCAAAATACTCCAGCACTTGGCTCCAAACGTTGTAAATCGACCGGTGGCACTCGTCCACGATGATACAGTCAAAGAACTCCGGTGGATATTTGGCATTGTAGACCACTTCTTTTGGTGCTTTGCTGTCGGCGGTCACATATTCGTTAAAAGAGGTTTGCTCAGCAGCCTCGACCAGGTCCTCCCCCTTCAGGATAGAATACATCCGCTGAATGGTACTAATGTAAATCTGTGTATTCGCAGGTATCCGGGAAGATTTCAGACGGTACACACCATAAATATCAGAAAACGGTCTATGGTCGTCGTTGGGAATGTAGGCCAGAAATTCCCTTTCTGCCTGTTCACCTAAGCTTCTGGTGTCCACCAGGAACAAGATACGGTTCATTTTACCGAACTTCAGCAGTCGGTAGGCAGCGGTGATGGCAGTGAAAGTCTTGCCCGCTCCCGTGGCCATCTGCACCACCGCTTTCGGCCTGTTATCCGCAAAAGAGCCTTCCAACTTGTTGATCGCTCGAATCTGGCAATCCCGAAACCCTGTTGTGTCGAAAGGCGGGAAATGCTTCATATTGTTGCGGATGGTATCTGGCGCGATCAACAATGCCTGCAAGGTTTCCGGGCGATGGAAAGAAAATACCGTTCTGGAGCAGTATTTCAAATCACGATAATCTGTGAACCGTGTCAGCTTGTCTGTTGCTTCATAGGCAAAGCGAATAGAATAATCACCTTTGATCCATTTGAATTTGCTGCCAGCGTAGCGGGCGGACTGCTCCTCCACAGTGGTGATTTTTTCTCCGCTCTCTATCCGCTTGGCCTCCACGATGCCTACAGGTGTTCCATTCACGAACAGGGCATAGTCCACCTCGCCTGTACTGGTCGGAAATTCTCGTACTGCAACACCCAAGCCGGCAAACAGGTTTATCTGCTTCAAATCCTGAATGAACCAACCTGCTTCTATCAATTTTCGGTCTATTGCCAAACGGGCTTTTTCTTCGGGTGACATGTTGTTTCCCCCGCATTTTGTCAAAATATATAACATAGTATAGCGCAAAGATGTGCTAATTACAAGGCAATTCTACAGGTTTTTCCCGAAAATAACAGCAACATCAAACGAGTGTGAAGCTCAAAATACGATTCACACTCGTTTGATGCTAAATCTATGGATTTCGTTATAACATAGACAACACTGATGGTAGATATCATGAATATCTGTAAGCGCAGGTTGCTGCTATGTATCCTTAAATAAATATGCTTATCGGTTTAACTCAGCAGGGTACAAGATATAGAGACGGCAGCGGCGAGACGAGAAAAGAGCTGATAG
>QXXE01000110.1 GCA_009911355.1 Clostridiaceae bacterium
GCCTCCTCATTCGCCGCCGCTGTCCAGATCCGTTGTATTGCTATTTGGCTCCTTGTTTATTGACGACACCGTCTAGGTGAACTCTATATGAGCAATATGTTTCGTTACGAATTTTTTTGGGATTTATTGACCTATCCAGAAAACTATGATGATGAATTGGACTATTATCGCACCGAAGATTTGGAAGAAGGGGAATATTGTTTAAAAGATATTGTTCATCAAGTATCTAACTTAGCAAAAGATGATATTTTCTGGTCGGTGGTGCTATCTGTCTGCGATGATATTTTATCTAAAGGAAACAGTTTTGATAAGGATCTTGTTCGTTTTATAGAAATGTTAAAGAACCGCTTTATCGGTATACTCAACGGCAATGCAAAGAAAGCCTGCTGTCAGGTGAATACTAAAATTGAGGCCATCAAGGAACAATTTCGTAATAGCGGGAAATGAGATGAGGGGCATGCATTGTAGCACAGTCTCATTCCGCTTAAACTCCTATTAACCGCTGATACATCTTCATCAGTTCCGCCACGCACTTGCTCTCGGTCATATCCTTGACGGAGAAACCATAGGCCAGCATCACCGCTTTGTCGTTCATCTGGTGGGCCTTGCGCAACTCCGGGGGCATAGTAGTCTCGTCATAAAGGTCAGCAAGGCTGCTGTCCGGGTAGAGGGCGCGAGCATCCAGAACGGCTTGGGCGGTCTGCTCGATTTTTGCTTTCTGGGCGTCGGTGGGCGTGGGCCAGGGGAAGTTGTTGTAAACTACATCCTTGGAATAGCGATAGTCGCTTTTAATACGCCCGCAGACAGCTCTAGTCCAAGCCATATGTACATTCGACATCATAATACCAAAATGATATATCTCAGCTCCAGGAATAATCTGAACTGCATCATTAACAATTATTTGAGGCGAAACAAAGCCAAATGGAATATATCGGCGCGTTTCTGACGAGTGACGTGGAATGATAATATACTCACTATCAGGATGCCGAATTTCCTGAAATATTGTTGGCGTGTCTGCACTTTTTTGTGTTGCTGCCTTTGTGCTACTCAATCGGAATTGCTTCACTTGCTCCACACGTTCCATGATAAAGGCAGACTTCCGCAACTCGGCAGGAGAGGCCCCGACGAGCCAAAGGCAATAACGGGCTTTGTTATTGATGTACTCGGTAGCGCCGTAAATCTGCCTGATAAACTTCTCTGTCGCTGGTTCTTTTTTCAGAAGCTCATCGCGTTCTTCCGCTGTGAGAAACAGAAATCCTCCGTCTGTTGGCTTGTTCCCATATACCATTTGCGGCACATTGCAAATGGAAATAGAGCGGCTATCAATAAAAACATTAGGAGCATCAAGCAAGTAGGCATTAATATTTTCAACGATCTGCATTCTTTCAGACGTGAACAGACGCCGCTCTTGGCTATTTGGAGCAACGCTAAATCCAACAATCACACAATGGACATGGGCCTTCAAACTGGCCTCGCTATCCCATCGGAACGTCCGGTGAGCAAAGTCGACGTGAATGCCAAAGCGGTCATAGAGCGGTTTCCAGACTCCCGCCACCTGTTCCCCCTGGGTGATGGAATTGGTGGACACAAAAGCAGTTCGGATGCTTGTTCCCTGCATGAGCTGTGCCGCCTTGAAGTACCAGCCAGATACATAGTCAATTTTTCCCGCCGTTTTGTAGGGCTTGCCCTTCTCATCCACATAGATGGAGAGAATATCATCCTTTTGGGCTTTGCTTTGGAGCGAGTAGCCGACAAAGGGCGGATTGCCCATGATATAATCCAGTTCGTTTTTCGGTACAACGCTCTCCCAATCCACCCGCAGGGCATTGGTCTCGGTGATATTGGCGTAGGATTTCAACGGCAGGAAGTCCAAAGTCATGTGAACTACATCTTCTGTTTCCTTCATCATCTGGCTTTCGGCGATCCACAGGGCGGTCTTTGCCACGGTCACGGCAAAGTCGTTAATCTCAATGCCGTAGAACTGCCCAATGGATACCTGGATAGGATTGCCCATATCCAGCATGATCTGGCCTTTATGCAGAAGGGAGATAGTCTCATTCTCCAAGCGCCGCAAAGAAATATAGGTTTCGGTCAGGAAGTTCCCGGAGCCGCAGGCAGGGTCCAGAAATTTCAGTCCAGCCAGTTTCCGCTGAAACGCCTCCAATTTTGCCTTGCGGGTTTTCTCCACCGTGACAGCGGCGATTTCCTCAAACTCTGCTTTCAGCCCATCCAGGAACAGAGGGTCAATGACCTTGTGAATGTTCTCAATACTGGTGTAGTGCATCCCACCAGAGCGCCGGGTTTCCGGGTTCAGTGTACTTTCAAAGACGGCTCCGAAGATGGTCGGCGAAATATTGCTCCAATCAAAGTCCTCGCTGCCGCGATGCAGTATCAGATCAATGACCTCATCGCCCAGGCGGGGTATTGTTATATCCTCGTCCGCAAACAGACCGCCGTTGACATAGGGGAACGCAGCCAGATCATCGTCCATGTACTCATCCCGCTGGGACATGTCCTGGTCCAATACCCGGAACAGATTGATAAGCGCCCGCCGGTCCTCGGCGCGGTGATGCTCCAGATAGTCATGAAACATGCTCTTACTTCCGAAAATACCAGCGTCCTCGGCATAAAGGCAGAACACCAGCCGGACGCAGAGCTTGTTAAGGCTTTTCAGCGTTTCGGGGGCAGTGGGGTCTTTGTACTGCTTTAGAAGAGCATCGTACAGTACCCCAACCAGCTCACCAGCCTGGAGGGAGATTTCCATCTCCTTTTTGATATGTTCCTTTCCGGTGTTCACCAGAAAGTCCAGCCGGTGAAACTCCTTCTCCAAGTCCGCCAGCTTGAGAACTTCCGGTTCGTCATTGGGGCGGTTCATATCGTGGATTTGAAACTCTTGGAAATTGCAGACGATAATCCAGCGGGGGTTTTGGTCGTGGGGCAGATACCCGGCATAACGGCGGGCCTGCTGGTAAGGCGTCAGCATACTGCCATCAGACTGCTTGTACCCTTTCCGCAGGTCAATGTCCTGCCCCTTCTGCTCGATTAGAACGCGAGTGTCGGAGATGTAGCCGTCAATGAAGCTGGTGTGATCCAGTTTGACGGGAAGCTCAAAGGAAATATATTTTTCCGGTTCCTCAACGCCGTAAATCTTTTGCAGAAGCGCCAGCCAAAATGCCTGTGTCTCCTGTTTTTCATCGCCCCGCCCCTTCCAATCTGCCGCAAATTTAGCGGCGGCGCTACGTCTTTCACTATCTGTCATTGTGTTACCTCCACAAAATATCCAGCAGACAGCAATCAGGTTTCCATCTTTATTTCGCCAGTTGATTCGTCTACCGATGCGGTGAATTTACAGTGTGGGTAGTGGCTACAACCTAAAAATCCCCCATATTTTCCAGTCCGCTGTATAAGCTGCCCGCCACAATTAGGGCATATCCATTTTGTCAATAGATTATATCTTTGGGCTGTCAACGCATCTATACTTTCTTTAATTCGAACATCTTCAGGTATGTTGAAGTCTTTGATTGAAGAAATCCTTTGCCTACCAGAACAGAGCATACCGCCCTCGAACGAATGGGCAATACAATATTGACAATACAGGCAATCATCTATGAAATTTGCATAAGGCTTCCCGTGCCAAGAGCGAGCCGCTATTGGGCATCCATCTACTTGTTGGGCATATCCTCTTGATATAATATTTCGCTTCTCGGAAATGCGATAAAACTTTCTTAAATACTTATTTTCACGGGCATTATATTTCCAATATTTTACTTCGCTGTCCTCTGTCAATATAGTGACCAGTTCCTCTGTGGTAATAGAGTGATCTATTTTGCTTAGATTAATTTCGATGGTTGAAATATCCGCTGCTCTCAGCTTATCAAGTTTTTCATCATCAACACAATGTGTTACGAACACTTCTATGAACAGGCACTTGCCCTCTGCGTAAACAACAACATCAGGAACTACATTGTTAAATCGCTGCTCCAACTCAACACGATCAATTGTAATTTCCTTTGCATCACTGAGAAGAAGTTTTTCTTTGTATGAGTTGGGGAAATGGACATATACAGGAGGGATTACCAATTTCTTTGCTTTGGATAAGATTTCTTTTGCTGCAAGATGCAGTGACGACTCATAGCCATATTCGCAGTCCTTAGTCGTTTGGTGCGCGAAGTGATGCGTCACTTTCTGTCCCTTTTTTGCAATAAGCCTTTCCCCACAAGCTGGACAAACACAGCCGCATTTTAAGCCCCGGTCTACTTCTGAGACATGAGTAATAATCTCATCCTTCAAAGCGTAGGTAAGATTTAACCGCTTTAGAGTCATGATGCATCAACTCCTTCGCAAAAAGCTTCAAATAAATTATAGCAGGGAAAAATCATTATATCAACCTGATTTTTCCCTTATGATCTCATCCTCCCACCATTTATCTTCCCTCATCAAAGCACCATACATTTGGATTAAGTATGGAAACCTCCCGCCCCAGCTTTTTTGCATACCTCACCGTCATCGCCGTCCCGCCCCGCCACTCACCGTTGTAGACAGCCAACAGACAGGCAGTGTGATCGACCAGGTAGCGGTTGCGTTTGAGCATACAGTCCTCGCTGTACTCTCTGCTCACATACACGACCTCATCCGCCTGCTCCAGAATAGAAAAATAGCGTTCCCGCGCCGAAGCCGGCCACCCGTCCGCCTGTCCCTCGCAGGGCAGGACACAGTGGAGTTTCAGCGCGGGATTTTCTTGCTTCAAGGCAAGGACAGTCAGCGCCGCCCAGGTGTCTGCTCCCTCCGCCATCCCGGAGAGGAAATCCGTGTATCCTGCCTTCACCAGCTTGGCGATTTCTGCGGCAAGCACCTTTTTTAGCGCAAGGCATCGGGTGTCGGCCTCGTTATAGCCCCATGGAAACTTTTTTGGACGATGACCTGTGAACGCACAGCATCTTTCAATCATCACAATCTATCTCCTGACTTTAGTTTAACTATGGGGGTTATATCCCCTTATCAAAGGAGATTATAACCCCCATACTAAGTGGTGTCAATATGGGGGTGAGGTCGTGATTATTTTTGATAAGCTCTGGGACGTGATGAAGGCAAAGGGTGTCTCCACCTACCAGCTACGGGAGAAGTGCGGCATCGATAGCAAGACCGTTCGGCGCCTGCGGGCAAACGACAACATGGAGACCAAAACGCTGAACAAGCTGTGTGCGGTGCTGGATTGCCGCCTGGAGGACATCGCTGAGTATATCCCCGACGAATAACAGCTCTACCGTCCCGCACCCATAGAACGGTAGAGCTGTTCGTATTTTAAGATTGCAACCTGATAATTTGCGAGGTAACGTAAGGACATCGGATTTTTAGCCGATTAGTGGTGAGGAGCGAGTTACGATTTCCGTTTCTTCCCCCTCTGCGACACCGCCCCTTTCAGCAGCTCCGACTTCTGGGCAATCTGGGCCAACCACTGCTTTTCTTCCTCGGTCAATTTGCCGTAGCGGAGCTTTGTCTGCTTGCAGAACAGCATGATAAGCTGCTCCAGCTTGCTGCCGTTGAAACAGGCAACCTCCTCCAAGTCCTGTTTTAATTCTTCTGCGGCAGAGCTTTTCGGTGCGCTGTCGCTCCGGCCCAGGTGCGCCGTTCGCATATCCTCCATGATGGCGTCAATGTCACGATGCACCCGGCTGGTGAAATATTCCCACTCGTCCACGTGGGCCGATTGAAGAAGATAGGTCGTTTTGTCGTTCTCTCCCGGCTGGTACTTCTCCACGATTTCAGCCCGCGCCACATCTACCCATGCGTTCAGATTTTGTATCTGCATGGCAGCGATGCCCTCCACATAAATCTGAATATCAGCCAGCAGCTTTACAAAATCCGGGTGCGCTACCAATTCTCCCAGCAGCGCAGTATCCACTCGCCCCGCTTTCAATACATCAATCATAGCGTCACTCAAACGCAGGTCGGCGAGATCAGCGTTTGGGTGGCGCTTTGTTTCTGTCAGGCCCAGTAGATAGTCAACGGTCACACCGTAAAACTTCGCCAACCTGATAAGAGCATAGTGGCTGATGTCCTTGGTGTCGTCCGCCTCATAGCTGCCCAGCGCGGACGAGGACAGCCCCGTTTGTTCTTCAAGCTCTTTCAGCGTCAGTTTACGCTCCACCCGCAAATCCTTTATCCGTTCCTGTTTCGTCAAAGACATATCGTTGCCCTCCATCTGATTTTACTGCCATTCTACCACATTTCCGAGAGCGTGGAAATATCCGGTTTTCAGACCGGATTTCCTACCTCTCGGATATACGGGAGAGTGGCCTTTTTTCTGCTACGATGTTTCTGTCACACAGCATTGCAGCTTGAAAAAAGAATGACCGTCCGAAACGGATATGTTCTCTGGTGAAGTATCGCATGGAGCGTACCAAGGAGAACAAAACGCCGCTGAGAGAACAGGGGCAGGAACGGGTTTCGGGGAGAACGGCGGGAGTGCAGAGGGCGGCAAGCCCTTTGCCGGGTGTCAAGAGGGCAGCGCCCTTTTGGCCGGGTGCAGGGCGGCAGCGCCTGCTGGGTGTCCAGAGGGCAAAGCCCTTTGGGTCGGGTTCAGGGTGACAACGCCTGCTCCGGTGTCCAGAGGGTGAAACCCTTGGCCCAGTAAAGTGATGCTCTGCGTCACTTTATACTGGGTTATTATCTGGCGCAAAGCACTCAGATTCGGCGGTTTCGCCGCCCCTGGTCACTCCCGAAACAGCAAAAACGAGAAACAGGAAGGAGAGCAGAATGGCAAAAAGATTGACCCGGCATAACGGGAGAGCCGGGAAAAGCGGCGTCTACAAGTCGACGCACAACGACAGAACCTTTGATACCGAACACGCCGACCACATTGACAGTGAACGCATTCAGCAGAACATCTATTGGGATTGTTTTCGGGGCGCGACCTATCCGGCCCAGCAGGATGGCGAGGTTTCCTTTGCGGATGTGGAATGGGCCTTTTACCTGAACCGCTACTCAGATTATCTTGACGGCCAGCATGAGCGGAACGCCAAACGCCGCCACTCTGAGCGTGACCGGAGCGTGGATGATCTTCTGGCTGACAAACGCTTCTGCCCGGAAGAGACCATTTACCAGATCGGCACGATGGAGGACTCCGTTTCCCCGGATGCGCTCCTGGAAATTGTCGGGGAATTTATGATGGAGCTTGAACGTCGCTTCGGGGAACACGTCCACGTCATTGATTGGGCGCTCCATCTGGACGAGGCCACGCCCCATATCCATGAGCGCCATGTTTTCGACTATGTGAACCGATACGGCGAGGTGGAGCCGAAACAGGAAAAGGCACTGGAGGCACTTGGATTTGAACTGCCTGACCCGGAGAAAAAGCCGGGGCGCACCAACAACCGAAAGATGGTTTTCGATGCGGTCTGCCGGGTCATTCTGTTTGATATTTGCAAACGGCATGGTCTGGCGGTGGAAGAAGAACCTGACCCCGGCAACCGTGGGCGCAGCTACTTGATGAAGAACGACTATATCATTCAGAAGCAGAAAAAGGTGATCGAGGAACAGGCAGCGGCGATTGAGGAAAAGTCGCAAGAGTTGGAATCTGTCTCCCTCCGGCTGGAAGATGCCGAGGCCCTGATTGATGAGGTCACGGAGATTGCCTACGACAAGGCCGTGGAGCTTGTGACCGATGCCGTCCGCGCCGAAACGCAGTTGCAGGATGAGAAGATCGTCTCCGATTACAAAGATTGGTGTTTGGCCCCGGAGCAGCGCTTTTCCCCAACAGAGAAAGGGCTTATCGGCAAGGTGCTGGGAAAGGCGCAGGAGCTGATCCGCAAAGCCGCGCAAAAGGTGCTTGCCAGAGTGCAGGCGGTCTTGCGAAAGCCGGAGGTCAGGACTGCCGCCACCAGGCAAATTAAGGAGAAGGCCAGAGAGTCTGTCCTCGCTAAACTGGAACAGGGCAGGGCCGAGATTGCTAGACAGGATGCCGAGCGCAAGGCGGCGCAGTCCGTCAAGCGGGGTATGGAGCGATAATCGCTATTACACTGACAGAGGGATTTTTGGTAGCCGCTGCCGAAATTCCCTCTGTCACGTTTTTTGAAACAGGGCTGTCATGCCATTAGCCCGGTTTTTTCAAATTTGCTCATAACCATAGCAGGAGGGCGCGGCAGACGCCCGATTTTTACAGATTGGAGGTATGCGAGATTGAATGAAAATGAAAAATTGCAGTCCGGGTTTCCCGACTGGCTGACGGAGGATTATAAGCTCATAGAGCCGGAGTTCTGCCGGTCGTTCCTTCGGGAACATCCCATGCGCTGCATCCGGGGGCGGTTCTACACGGTGGACGGGCTGGTGGCGGACGAGATCAGTCTGAAAAAGGAAATCTATGACCAAATCAGCCCGTGGCTGGAAATCAAAATCGCCAGGAAGGTGGACGAACTTCTGAACGCCCTGCGGATGGCGGCGTACTCGGAGCCGATAGCGTTGGAGTGCGACCGTATCCATGTTGCCAACGGCACATTGTTTGTGGATGGCCGGTTCTCTCCAGAGAAAGCCTACTGCAACAACCGCCTGACTGTTGCCTACCGCCCCGACGCGCCTCCGCCGGAGAAGTGGCTGCGCTTTCTGTCGGAGCTGCTGTGCCCGGAGGACATCCCCACCTTGCAGGAGTACCTGGGCTACTGCCTGATCCCCACCACCAAGGGCCAGAAGATGCTGATGCGCATCGGCAAGGGCGGCGAGGGCAAAAGCCGGATCGGGCTGGTGATGCGATCCATCTTCGGAGACAGCATGAACACCACCAGCATCCAGAAAGTGGAGAACAATCGGTTCAGCCGCGCCGACCTGGAAAGCAAGCTGCTGATGGTGGACGATGACATGGACATGAGCGCCCTGCCCAAGACCAACTATATCAAATCCATCGTGACCTCGGAGTGCAAGATGGACATGGAGCGTAAGGGTGTCCAAAGCTACCAGAGCCAGCTTTATGTGCGGTTCCTCTGCTTCGGCAACGGGGCCTTGACCGCCCTCCATGACAGGTCTGATGGTTTCTTTCGCCGCCAGATCGTGCTGACTACGAAGGACAAACCTCCGGGCCGGACGGATGACCCGTTCCTCTCTGAAAAGCTGATTGCCGAACGCGAGGGAATATTCCTCTGGTGTCTGGATGGGCTTCACCGCCTGCTGGTCAACAATTACCGTTTCACCATTAGTGACCGGGCCAGGGAGAACATCGCGGTCGTAGTCCGGGAGGCCAACAACATCGTGGACTTTCTGGCCTCTGCCGGTTATGTCCAGTTCAAGGCGGACAGCGAGGCCGCTACCCGTGACCTCTACGCTGCCTACAAGGTCTGGTGCGAGGACAACGCTGAGAATCCACTTTCCCCAAAGAGCTTTTCCGGCTTCATCGCGCAGAACGCCGAGACCTACCGGCTGGAGGCAACCAACAATGTGTATATCGGCAGCGGCAAGCGGTGCCGGGGCTATCTGGGAATTGAGGTCTTGATAAGACCGAACGCTTTATAAAAAAGAAATGAAATTATCTGTACGTGCGTACACGAGTACACAGCCCCTTGTACCGATGTACGCATGTACGGATAGTTTTGAGTTCGCTCTTATTCTTTTTTTATAGGCAGTCGCGCTCAACTGCCTTTGAAAAAGCCGAGTGAAATTCAATCTTTGTGATTTCCGTAAAAATTATCACGCACCAGTGTATGGATTACACCTGTTCGTGATTTACGGAACCGTGATACCGCTTTGTGGACGGATGAGCAAATCCACAGTTTCAATGGAGGCCATACGAAACAGTGAAGTGGATAATGGCCTCTTGTGACCTGGGCTTCATGATAGCAAAACCGAGCGGAAATCGCAACCCGCATAATCTTCATCATACCGTGAAACTGATTTGCGGCACAAAGAACTAAATTCATCAGAAAGTGAGGGAAAAAGAATGAAATCCAATATGAGAAACGAAATCAAGGCGTATATCGTGCGCCAGGGGATGACCATGCAGGAGGTGGTGGACGTACTCTCCGATGTGTACGGCTGGTCGGACAGCGTGTCCAACCTGTCCAACAAGCTCCAGCGGGAATCCCTCCGTTACAAGGAGGCTGTCCAGCTTGCCGATGCGCTGGGCTACGACATTCAGTGGGTCCGGCGCAAAGCCGACTGACCCGGCAGACTACGAATTATGGAGGTACTTTATTGAACAATTTTGAAAACTATGTGTACGAACCCATTGACCTGTGCGCCTGCTATGAGCCGATGTTCGATGCGCCCGCCGATTTTATTGAGGACTGGTACAGAGAGTATGGGCTGAGAAACCCCTTCTCCTGCAAAGTGACACGCAAAATCGGTAACACCTGGTATATTATCGAGACGGAGTGCGGCGGGGATGAGCCGCTCCCCAGCATGATGCGCCGCCTGATTTTTTCGGATAAGGGGGTGGTTTGATGTCGACAAAGCGGCTGGATCATGCTACAATGGAACCATGCACTACGGTACTGTCGGCTGACCCACACAAGAAAGGAGACAACAACGTGGATCAGCAGAAAATCACGATTTTGTACTGCCGTTTGAGCAATGAGGATTTGGTGGATGGGGAGTCAAACTCGATTGCAAATCAGAGAAGCATCCTCAGCAGCTATGCCGCTTCCCACGGTTTCACGAATACCAAGGTGCTGGTGGACGATGGTTACACCGGAACGAACTTCAACCGCCCTGGGGTCCGGGAGGGGCTTGCTCTGGTGGAGCAGGGCTTGGTTGGCACTTGGATTGTTAAAGACATGAGTAGATTTGGCAGAGACTATTTGCAGGTCGGTCGGTTTACGGAAATCGTCTTTCCGAGCTACGATGTGCGGTTCATCGCCGTCAACGATGCGGTGGACAGTGCCAAAGGAGACAACGATTTTACCGTAATTCGCAATGTTTTTAACGATTTTTATGCCAAAGATACCAGCAAAAAGGTTCGCGCTGTTATTACTTCCGCAGGTAAAGATAGGAAAGCAGCGGGTGATGGAAGAATCTGGACACAAGAGGCGGATGATGCTG
>QXXE01000111.1 GCA_009911355.1 Clostridiaceae bacterium
ATGGGGCTTGTCAACCCTGATTTCATATTTTTCTATATTTTGTGACCGGCTGAGTCAAACCGATAAGCATATATCTTCATTATGACCCCCTATTTTTTCAGTCCTTGAATAGAGTTTTTGTGGCAATAACAGATTGCAATTGCGGCGATCATTTTTTCCTGCTTGTGTAACATCAGATTCCCACTATATTCCAAATGTATATTCCGTTACTTTGACAGCTGCCGCCATGCACCGATTGTCAACAATATTGGGAAACAGATGCTGCAAGTAATCCCAAAGCGTAAATCCGCCCCATTCAGCCCTGCCATATAGCCTGCGAATGTAGGACCGATCGCGCAGCCCAGATCTCCTGACAGGGCAAGCAAAGCAAACATTGCCGTTCCACCGCGTTTTATCAGAAGCGCAGAACGGGTAAATACTCCCGGCCACATGATTCCTACCGAAAAGCCACAACATGCCATCCCCAGTAAATTGGTAAAAGGCTGCTGTATCACGCCGATTAGGAAATAAGAGAGTACGCAAAAGCAGCTGGAATAAAACATCAGCCTGTTAAGCGGTCTGGTTCTGCAAAGCTGGGCGTGCATTACACGAGCCAATCCCATACACGCTACAAACATGGCTGGACCTGCAATATCACCCAATACCTTTGAAACACCGAGACCTTTCTCTGCAAATGCGGACGCCCATTGGCAAACAGCCTGTTCGCTCGCACCTGTACACAACATCAAAAGCAATAATTCCCAAAAGCCTTTTTCCGTCAGCAGTTCAGGAATAGACATGTTCGACTGGTTTTCTTTTACCGGCGATGCAATCGGAAGCTTCAAAAACGAGATACCGTTAACAATTGGCAGGAGTGCCCACAACAGCGACAGAAGCTGCCACGATCCATTCCCGGTTACCCTTAAAAAACGGTTGACAAAACAATTACACCCGCGCTGCCCCAGCTGTAAAACGAATGCAAAATATTCATGGCATATGCGCTGTTTCCGGCAGGGCAGGCTTCAGAAATCGGACTGATAATGACCTCCAATATTCCGCCGCCAACGGCATACAATGCCACTGCAATCAGGATTCCTATAAAAGGTGTTCCCATCCGATCCGGGAGCAACGCCAGGCAAACCAATCCGGCAGCAGTACAACCGTGAGCTGTTACCGCAGCGGCACGATATCCGATTCGATCAACAAACAGCGCGGAAGCTGCCGCAGTCAACATTTGAATTGTGAAGTTAACGGAAATCAACATTGTAATCCGTGTCAACGGAATCTGATACTGCGCTTGTAAGATCAAAAATAAAAGCGGCGCGAAATTATTGGAAATGGCTTGCACAATATAACCGATATAACACGCAATGATCGTTTTTTTATGGCACATAATCAATCTTCCTCGTTTCAATATCCATACATCGCTTTACGCTTTTCATGAACAGACCTGCGACCGATCCCATTTTTTCAATACAACCACTGGAATACAAAAAGCCCGGCTGACTCACGCAGTCGGGCCAAATAGAGATTGTACGGATGAAAGCCAATCCGTCAGCCTATATATTGTCATTTCATGGCTCACAAGATTGCTTTTATCCATTGTTTTCTGTTTTGCTGCTGACTTGTCGAGTGGAAAACAGAAATGCTGTGCGCCCGTACTCCCTCGATGATCATTTCAGGCAGGCAATCACTTCGATCTCAACCAACCCGCCAGCCGGAAGCGCAGCGACCTGCACACAGGAGCGTGCGGGGAAATTTACGCCAAACGCATCCTGATAAATTGCATTAACAGCAGCAAAATCCGCAAGATCTTTTACAAACACGGTCGTTTTCACAACATCATCCAGTGTAAGACCTTCCTGCGCGAGAATTTCCTTCAGGTTTTCCAGCGACCGCCGTGCCTGCGAATCAATGCCTTCGGGCAGATGTCCTGTCAGGGGATCAATTCCCAGCTGTCCGGAAGTGAACAAGAAGCCGTTTGCGCTGACGGCCTGCACATAAGGGCCGATCGCGGCCGGTGCCTTTTTCGTGTTGATAATCTTCTTCATAATGAAGTACCTCCTCAAATCATTTCTATGTTTTATCCGCAAAGGGCAATGATTGCCGTTCTGATAAATACCTGTGTCAAAACTGTTCCGGGGTTGAAAAGGAGCCTGTTGGTATGGATGGTGTTCGCAAATAGTATGGAATTATGAACGCTTCCTTCCAGTCCCCGGAAGCAGTCTTTACAAGCCGAACACAACGCCAACAACAGCCGCAATTGCGATATACATAACAGGGTGTTTTTTGAGTTTGCGAATTGTAACAAAAGCAACAACAAACAGAATCAGCTTTACCGGATCGACCAGATCTGCAACCGCATGGGTTTCTAAAAATGCACCGATGTGCAAGAAAGAAACCTTCATTACATCATAGCCTGCCGCAGCTATCAGCCCGGTAACGGTCGGGCGCAAGCCGTAGAATACATGATCCACCAACGGATTTCCGCTAAACTTTTCCAAATAGCGGGACACAACCGAAACGATGATAATCGCCGGAAGAATCGTGCCAAGCGTGGCAACTATACCACCCAAAACCCCGGTCAGGTTGAAGCCAACGTAGGTAGCCATATTGATACCGATTGGACCGGGGGTGGATTCCGAGATCGCTATCATGTTTGTAATAAAATCTGTAGTGAACCAACCGGTTTTCTGGGAAAGCGCCTGTAAGAAGGGCAGCGTTGCCATTCCGCCGCCGACCGCAAACAGACCGATCTTGAAAAATTCATAGAACAGCTGTAAGTAGATCATTTACTCTGTACCTCACTTTCCTCTGTACCTTTTCGCAGCATAATCTTTTTCGCGGCAATGCCGATCAATGCAGCAGAAACAATAATCAGGACCGGTGATACACTTGTAAACTCCATCAGCAGGAAGGTAACAACGCACAGCACGATGCCGACCGCATCCTTCACGCCCTTCTTCGCCAGATCAAGGACGGAATTCAAGATCAGTGCGCAGACACAAACCGAGATTCCGGCGAAAGCGTGCTGTACATAAACATTATCTTGGAAATTGGACAGGCATGCGGCGATGATCGAGATAATTACAATGCAGGGTGAAACGACACCAAGGGCTGCGGCAACCCCGCCCAATAATTTTTTGCGGGCGTATCCAATGAAAACCGAAACATTCACAGCGATAATCCCCGGCAGACCCTGTGCGATTGCATAGTAGTCCATGATTTTTTCGTTTTCCAGCCATTGCTTTTTTTCAACGACCTCGCGCTGAAGGATTGGCAGCATCGCGTAACCACCGCCAAAAGTAACAGCACCCATCTTAAAGAAAGAGATATAAATTTCCAATAATTCTTTCATAATTTACCTCGCAAAATCCGTCCTGTTGGGGGGTATTCCCCCCAACGACGGAGATTTATAAAACCTTATCCAGGTTTGGAATCCCCAAGCAGCTTTGGAAAGAAAGTAGGCAACAGCAAAGAGTCAGGCATCTTTGGTTAGGATGCAGTATTTTGAAAAGTGGCAATAATACGCATGTGCCGCAGGCGTCAAATGGAAAACAAGGGAGACAAACCCCTTTGACGCCATCCGCATAAGACCGCCCGCCGCAGAGCGGATCAACGGTAACATGCGTTGCCTGTGGGGGTCATAAAAGAAGGAACTGCCTGGGAAAATCCCAAATCCATAGATAAAAGGCTGCTTTAGAAGGGACCGTAGCCCAGTGTCTGTGCGCCCAGCAGGAAGATACAGGCAATGATAAACCAGATCAGAAATAACGGAAGCTGGAAACGCATCCACTTTTGCCACGGTACGTCAGCGACTGCAAGCGTCGCCATATAACTCGCGTGAGTCGGATAAATGGTATTGGAAAGACCGTCGCCAAACTGATATGCCAGGATGACGGTCTGCTGTGTAATGTGAAGGGTATCTGCAAGCGGGGAAATAATCGGCATGATCAGAACCGCTTTGCCGCTTCCGGAATAGATAAAGAAATTCAGCACGGTAATCGCAAGCAGCACGCCGACAATCGTAACAGCACTTGGAAGGCTTCCAATCATGCGGGACAGGCCATAAACGATGGTATCCAGTATATTCCCTTCTGTCATAATGACCGAAATGCCCCGGGCGAGCCCCAATACAAGCGCCCCAAGGATAATGCCCCGGCAGCCGTCCAGGAAGTTTACACACAATGCATTGACGTTCAGCCCCGAAACCAGTCCAACGCCAATCCCCATCGCGATAAACATACCGCACATTTCCGCAAGCCCCCAGCCCCATGCAACCGTCCCGGTAATGATGAACAGGAACATTGCAGCCGCAAATACGCCAGCCAGCTTTTGCCTGCCGCTGAGAACGACGGGGGTACCGTCATCCTCAGCAATATTTTTCCTTTTCTTCTGATCCTGCTCATATGTCAGGCTGCTGGCGGGGTCCTTCCGAACCTTTGCCGCATAACGCATCACGTAAGCGCACGTTACGACCAACAATACCGCATACACCGCAATCCGAACCGGAATCCCGGAATACAGCGGCAAGTTTACCAGCTGCTGGCAGAGAATGACGGTATATGGATTTGCGAGACCCGCCGTAAAACCGCAGGCGCTCCCACAGATCACAACCGCGCACGCTGTGATCGAATCAAACCCAAGCCCCAGCATCAGCGGCAGGACAATTGGGATATACACGATTGTTAATTCCGGCATCCCCAGAAAGCAGTCCAGCAGGGAAATAATCACCAGCAGCAGCGGAACTACAAGAATTCCCCGGTCCGAAAATTTTCGGGATACGTTTTTCAGAAGCGCCGGAATCAGTCCGGCGGACGTAATCAGGTTAAAAGTACCGGAAACACAGAACGTTAAAATGACAATCTGTGCAGCCTGTTCGAACCCGTTCGGGATTGCTGACAGCATTTTGAGCAGCCCCACCGGCGTGGACTCTACCTGCGTATAACTTGCGGGGTCGATGACGTTCCGCCCAGTCGCTGGATCTTCAAACCGCATATATTCCCCCGCGGGCAGGATGTGCGTCAAGACCGTCACAATTACCAGCACGCAAAACAGGATTGCAAAAATATGCGGGAGCTGAAAGTTTTTTTTCGTCCGAGAGTCTGTCATAGCAGTTCTCCTTTCACGATCCGTTCTGTACGATTACCACTTCATTAAAGCATCCCGATCAAGGCTGCATAGAACTGGCAGGCAATCGGAATCTGGGAAACCGGACAGGTTTCGTTGATCACATGGCAGTTGGCCTCATCGCCCGCACCGAAAATAATAGTCGGGATATGCTCTGCCCCGCCGGTTACCCATCCATTTGTACAGCCATTCCGGCGGTACACTTCCGGAGCCACGCCAAGCTCCTGTACAGCGGCCTTAGCCGTTTCTATCAAATGATGGGACGGGTCGGTCTGCCATGCGTTAATCATGTTGCGCAAAACGACATCTTTGCCGGTCCAGCTTTCGCCCATGGTATCCACAATCTTCCACGTAACATCCGGAATCCCATCACACAGCAGGTTCATTTCATCTGCCAGCGTTTCTTCCGTGCTCTCGGGGGTAATCCGGCGGTCAATCGTCAGTACCGCCAGCCCGGGAATCGAATTGATGGAGGGCGCATCCGTTACTAACTTCGTGGATGCGATCGCCCCTTTTGCGCCATCCGCCTCCAGCAGCGTTTTACCGAACTTTTCTACCCGCTCTGCAACCTTCAGCGCTTTGTTCAGCGCATTGTCTCCCAACTGGTGACGGCTGGCATGAATGCTTTTGCCCTTGGCCGTGACCTCAAACAGCGCCCTGCCGTGGTGCCCGTTCCCGATGCGCAGGCGCGTCGGCTCGCAGATGACTGCATAATCCGGCTTGAAGTTCAATTCTGAAAATTCATTTTGCACAGCCGTCCCCTCGTAATCCTCTTCCATAACAGAACAACTGACATAAACCGTTTTCCCTTCGGTCAGCCCCAGTTCGCGTGCCAGATATGCCCCGTAGACCGAAGCCGCCGCAGAGGACTTCATATCGGTAGAGCCGCGCCCGCGCAGATAACCGTCCACGATATCGCCAGCCCACGGGTCAAAACTCCATTCCTCCGGCTTGGCAACCACCGTGTCGGTATGCCCGTCGAAATAAATCCTGGTATCACCCGTGCCAATGATGCCAATTACGCTGCCGTTCGCGTCAATCACAACCTTATCATATCCCAGCGATACCATTTCGCGTTCGATGCGGAGAATAACCTCCTCCTCTTTGCCGGTGTAACTTTTAATGCGCACGATATCCTGGCAAAAGGCGAGCAGTTTGGGTTCGATTTCGGCCATCAGGGTTTTCATTTTTTCGTTCATTTTGGAACCTCTCTTTCTGAATGGTGAAGTGTGGTTGATTTATCTGGACGCTGTCGTGCGATCCTTTTGGGTCTTGGAACTTCCCAAAATCGTAACCGCCAGCAGCACTACCGGAGTGACAAATGCAAAAAATGTAAAGGGGATCAGCTGCGCGGGGGTAACCCCGATATAACCTGCCGCTACAACTGCGTTCATATTCCACGGAAGCAGGGTACACATGGCGGTACAGCCGACCGCCAGCGCACGAGACAGATTGACCTTATCAAAATTGGTACGGTCGTAAATCGGAGCCATAATATTACCGGCAAAAACATAGGCGAAATTCGACGAAGCGCCAATTGCGTTGCCCAATACCGACATCCCGAGTGTTGCAACCACCACGCTGAGTCTGGACTGCAGGTGGCGTGTAAGCGGTTCAACCAGGGCGTCAATGATCCCCGCCGCATTCAGCACTCCAAACAGGCCAAATGCGAAAATGAAAAGGATTGCCGTGCTGCTCATGCCGGTAATGCCGCCGCGATTAAGCAGCGTATCTACCATATCCATACCGGAATCAATGCTGTAGCCGCCCCAGAAATATGTAATGACTTCCGGAATGCTTTTCCCTTCAATCAGGCAGGCAATCACGCCGCCAGCAAATGCACCAGCCAGCAGGGAAGGGATAGACGGCTTCTTCATTGCCAGCATACCGAAAACAATAACCATCGGGATCACCGCAGCAATGCCCATTTGGAAATTCGCTTCCAGCGAAGAGCTGATTGCGTTTACCGTGGTATAATCCACCGCGCCGGCATCCATGCTCAGCCCCATCGCGAGATAGATCGCCGCGCAAACCAGGCCGGCCGGAACAGTTACCTTTGCCTGATGTTTGATCCCAACAAAAAGGTCGATGCCTGTGATGCCGGAGCAAAGATTCGGGCCGTCAGACAGCGGCGAAATCGTATCTCCGAAAAACGCGCCGGAACAGATTGCACCAGCCGTCATCAAAGGGTTGATCCCCATGCCAAGGCCAATACCGGCAAGCGCAAGGCCGGCTGTACCGCATGTTCCCCAGGATGTACCGGTAATCAGCGAACACATCACGCAAAGGAAAAATGCCGCGACGAGAAAGAGCTTGGGTGAAATCAGCTTGATGCCGAGGTTGATAATCAGCGGTACGGTACCCGCAGCGTTCCATGTGCCAACCAGTCCGCCGTTAATCAGCAAAATCATGATCGGTACAATTGCACGTGTGCAAGCCTGCACCATACCGCCCTGAAGTTCCTGATACGGCACGCCCAGACGCAGGCACAGGGGAACCGCGATCAGATAGCTGAGAAGAAACAGGGGATGGATTTTTGAACCCCACATCAGTGCAGGGAACATAACGACTGAAAATACCGCAATAATGGTGAACAGCGCATATCCGAATGTCGGCTTTTTTCTGGTTCCGTTCATTATGAAATTGTTCCTTTCTTTTCAAGACCTCCACGCGGGAGGAATCCGGCAATCCTCTTTTCCATGCTCTTTTTTGTGTGGTCCGCTGGAACCGTTTTCCGATATCTGGTCATCAAACGGACCGTTTTAGGTTACAGAAGCCCTTTCCCAGAGACAATCCGCTGATAATTCTCCGGGTCTGTATCACCCTCCGTGTTGAACAGCAGAATGACTGCGTCCTCATTCAGTCCAAGCTTTTCGCGGATGGGTTCCATCGCTTCCTCTTCCAGCAGCCGGGAGAGGAGTCCCATGGTAACCGCACCGGATTCCCCTGAAATCACCTTCGGATCGCCCTCTTCAGGTGCGGCATATTTCCGCATGCCCTGCGCCGCAACCTCGTCCGCGCAGGCAAAATAATAGCTTGCAAAATCTCTTAGGATCGGCCAGGTGACAGTACAGGGTTCCGCACAGTTCAATCCCGCCATAATCGTAATCTCCGAACCGGTTGCTTTGTGTTCCCTGCCGTCGCCCTGACGCGCGGATTCAAAAATGCAGGCAACTTCTTCCGGCTCTACAATCGATACCACCGGAAGGTCTTCTTTGAAAATGTTGCACAGTGCCCCCAACATGCTTCCGGCCATTGCGCCAACGCCCGCCTGCAGAAAAACATGGGTCGGGCGGCTATAGCCCTTTTCGCGCATCTGCTCCAGCGCTTCGTAGAGCATCGTGGTATATCCCTGAATAATCCACTGCGGGATTTTTTCGTAACCCGCCCAGGAAGTGTCCTGCACCAGATACCAGTGGTTCGTTTCGGCAAGTTCAGCCGTGTAGCGGACACAGTCGTCATATGGCAGATCCGTGATGGTCACTTCAGCCTGCCCCGCGTCGCGAATGGCCTGCGCGCGTGCTTCTACCGAACCTCGCGGCATATATACATAGGATTTGCAGCCCAGCAATCCGGATGCCCAGGCGACACCTTTGCCGTGATTCCCGTCGGTCGTAGTAATGAAAGTCATTTTTGAAACCGCTTCCCGGTACCGTTCCGATTTCAAATCCCCCAGTGTTGTTTCCAGCGGGTCGAGTCCCAGTTCTTCACATACTACCCGGAAAATCGCGTAGCTACCGCCAAGCCCCTTAAAGGCGCGAAGCCCAAAACGCTTTGATTCATCCTTTACCAGGATCGAGCGGACCCCATGCTTTTCTGCATAACTGCCCCATTCGCACAGCGGCGTCCTCGCATAGCCTGGAATCGATTTGTGAAACCGATGAACCCCTTTGAGCTGTTCCGGCGCCAGAAACACGGGACGTTCACTCACCCACAGCCGCGGCGACTCAATCAGCTTGACGGAATCTAGCTTCATGACAGCATTCATTTGAATTCCCCCTTTGAAAATAAGTTTCCTTCCTTTGTTGATATGCTATATGCGATATATTGCGTATCGTTTGATTACAGTCTATGACATTCCCATGCGAATGTCAACCAGTTGTCAATAAAAATCTTTTTGCAGCTCAAATTTTGTATAGACACCTAAATTTTCAAAATAATTTTTAGACAAAATATGTGATTGTTTTTGCAAAGAAATTGTGATAGAATTAATATGTATGCAAAGTTGAAAGGAAGATCAGCTATGCCGATTCCACAAACGGCTAAGCCGTTAGCACGTGTCAGCGCAAAAGAAGTCGTCTTTTCGGCAGTACAAGATTGGATTATTTCCGGGACCTTGCAGCCGGGTGAAAAGATTGTTGACACTGAATTAGCCAAAGCTTTTTCCGTCAGCCGCACCCCTGTACGGGAAGCATTACAAATGTTGTCTGAACAAGGGCTGGTTGAGGTAATTCCCTCCTGCGGCACGCGTGTCGCCGAAATTAACCTGGAGGATGTCCGTCAAACGTATGAGCTGCTTGCCGAACTGGAATGTGCTGCGGTCCGGCTTGCATTTCCGCGTATGGAGAATAACGATCTCAATGCATTGAAAGCCTTAAACCTCCATTTTACGGAGATGGTAGAACAGGGTTCAATACAGGAACAATGCGCTGATGACCGGGCTTTTCATGACTATATCATTCAGCGGACAGGCAATCAATACCTGCGCCAGTACATTTCACAGCTGATGATCCGTGCCATACGGATTGAAAATCTATATTTCGGCGAAAATGTCGAGCAGAAGATTTCTGTGGAGCAACACAATAAAATTATTGAGGGGTTGGAAACGCATGATTTACCGCTTGCCGAGAAATTTATGCGCGAAAACTGGCTGATTAGCTATAAACGCGCACAGGATATTTGCAGTAAGCTCGATATAAAAAAAGCATAAATGCCCGCCCGAATATTGAACCGGTTAACTGCTCTTCTCAGTTTACCGGTTTTCAAATCGCGTTTATTTTACAAATCTGTCTTTCATTTGAGCAGTTCATCACCTGTATTCGGAAGGTAGCAGTCGTGGCTGTACGGGCTTGACAGCAGCGGAACCGTGCAGATACGGTTAGCGGTCTGTGAATACAGGTTTTTAATTCGGTTCTTTAAGGAATGCGCGCCATAGCATAAAAGTGTTTCTTCCAGTAGCTGCTTTCCGTACTCGTGAATTGAATCGGGTCACCAGAATGAACCATCATTCCATTACCGGCATAAATGCCGATGTGTGAAATCGGACCAGGCGAATTGTAAGTGCTGGTGAAGAAAATCAGGTCACCGGGTTTCGCGTCGGATTTGTTAATAACCGTACAACGGTTATAGATACCGGTCGCGGTCGTGCGCCCGATGGACATTGCGCCCGACTTGTTGAGCACCCAGCATACAAACCCGGAGCAGTCAAACGAGGTGGACGGTGACGAGCCGCCCCAGACATACGGATAACCGAGGTATTTCTTCGCTTCGTTAAGCATGGCGGCAAAACGCTCATCGCTGAGCGCTTCGGGCGGCACTTCGTAGCCGTTGATATTGCCGACACCGCCGATGCTTCCCTCACCGCCTGTGCCAGTCGCCCAGCCGATCAGCTCAGTTAGAAGCGCCTTATTTTCTGGCAGTAACATTTTGGTCAGTGCCCCAGTCTGTACCTGATCAGAGCAATCAGCGAAAAACGATTCACAAACAGCGGGAAGAAGAGGTATCATGAGTCCGAGGTGAAAAAGGATGTTAA
>QXXE01000112.1 GCA_009911355.1 Clostridiaceae bacterium
AAGTCTATATATTCCATACAACCTATTATACCATAGTTGCTCCGCTTTTCCTAGTTTTTTTCTCGAAAGTAATATAAAGCGCCTCGCATACCATAAGGACAATCATCAGAGCCATCAGAAGGAAGATTACATCGTGCAAAGCATAGGCGATCATCAACCTTCTGCCGCGCTTTTTTCGCCTTGCTCTAACGGATGCTTGGCACTCCTGTACCGTCACGGCTCAAAAACCACCTCCTTCCCGTCCGATTTTAGAATCATGGTAACTTTCTCACCGTTATAGCCAACAGACAGGGCCGGGTCATTTGAAATCTTCAGACTGTGGGTGCCATCCCTGCCGCACAGATAAACGCAATCGGAATCCATGCGGTTAATAAAATACAGCCCCTGGTCGGTCAGGCAAAAGTCGTAAGCAACAACATTCCGAAACGGTTTTGCTTTGTGGGTCTTGGTGTCATACGCTGTCAGCAGAGAATTTTCGTTGATGAAATAGATCGTCCGTCCGTCAAAAGCAACATTTCCTTGGGTGGGGATGTCCAGCACTTGCGTTCGCTGGATTGCCCTGCTCACTTCTGTAATCCCATCATTCGTAATGAAAAAGAGGCTGTCGTTGTTCAAGAAAAAGCCATAGCAGTATTGCAGAAACATCCAGGTATCCCCCACGGTATAGTCAATTCCCAGCAGAGATCGCCCGCTGTCCGTTATTTTCTCAAAAATAACCTGTTCCTCAAAGGTTTCTGTATCAATCTGGACGATGGACACCTGGGTAGCTGTGCTGTTGTAGCTGCCGACCCGATCCACATACTGTTCTATGCGGGAGACCATATAATAAATGTACGGGGCATCCATATAGACGGCTTTGACGGATTCCTCATCCGAAAAGGCTCCGAACAGCGGAGAGAGGGGCAAATCCGTCAAAGCGCCGGTTACCCGGTTTTCCAGAGCGTATGTCCGCGTCTGATCGTCGTAGATCACGCTGTAAGTTTCCGATGCACTTTGCGAAGATGAATTGAATATCCCGCTTGCGGATTCTGCGACAGAGCAGCCGGACATCAAGAGCAGTACGAGCAGGCAGAGCGCAGCGGCTCCGCAGCCTCTGACGGGTTTTCTTCCAGACTGCCAGCGGTTTGTGTTTTGCCACAGGACCCACCATACCATGAGGGCGCAGCACACAGCGGACAGGCCGAGCAGGGCCAGAAGCTCTTGGGAAGAACGCTCCGAAAAAGTCACGATGGGTTCACCTGTCAACGAATCCTCCACAGAGGAAGTCCCTTCCAGAAAGCCGGTTGTCAGCAGGAACGGCAGGGGCAGCGGCAAGCGGTAACAAATCTGCCGTGACAGGCCGATATACGGTATCAAGGTGGACGCCACCCCGATCACCACCGTCAAAGCATATTTCTTCACCAAAACGGAGGTAAAGAGCAGCAGGGCGGCGAGGTACACTGAGCCAAAACAGCGCAGGACGGCCAGAATCAGATACGCAGCCAGCAAAGAGATATTTTTTGTACTGCCTCCGAAACTGGCGATACTCTGGACAGGGTACTCCCCGTGGGGCAGGCCATATTTCATCCCGAAGAATACAAAACGAATCAGGGCCAGCCCCCCGCAGAGAGCGAACACGGCGCAGAGGGTTATCACGACTTTGCTTCTGGCGCTCTTGCGGCTTTGCGGCGCTGTCCGCAAAAGCGCGTCCATCTGGCAGCTATACTCCGAGCAAAAAACCGTAGCTGCCAAAATCAATATGACAAGGAACAGCGGGAAATCCAGCGTTTGGGCGGCAAACAGCCCCGCCCAGCCATTTGTTTTCAGAAAGTAACGATTGCCGGTGTTCTCGCAGATATATAAATATTGCTGATACACAGCTTCAAAACCATGCTCATGGGCCAATACCGTGTTGACCTCCGCAGTCTGCCGCTCATACTGTTCCGCTGTGATCTGGCCGCTGTAATAGCTTTCCTGGGATTGAGATCGGGTACTGCGGGCCTCCGTGATGGCCTGGGCCTCCTGCTCCAGCCAAGCGGCCTTTTCCGCTGTGTACGCCCCGCCCAGCCGTTCCAGATACCACTCGTACTCCTCGCGGTATTCTTCCATCGCGCTGTTCTGCGGCCTGTCGGTTGCAGCCAGCCAAACCATACTGACCAGGAGTGCAGCCAGGATATAGCATAGGCCCCGCTGGTAAATCATCAGTTTTTTCCATTCATAAAAGAAAACGCTCATTTTGCCCTCCGAACACAGCGGTGACAGTTTTCCGCTGACAAAAAATAGATTGCAGCTACAAGAACAAGGCCCGCGATCAGGGCAAACCATATTGCTGCCTGCCAGGTCAGGACGGGGAATCCACCCAGGTTTACAAACTCCGTTTTGCCCAGGAGAACACGGTTTGTCAGCAGAGAATAAGGGTTCAGCACCTTTGCCCAGGAAAAATTGGAGTAAGCGCAGGCGGCTCCGCTGACGATCAGCGCCATGCAGAGGGCAAAACTGATGACAAAGGGGAGCAGGGCATTTTTCCAGAACATCGAAACCACCAGCCAGAGCATCCCAATCACCCAGGCGCCAGCACATTTGAGTACCGCAGACAAGAGGACATACTGGAAAATGCTGAGATTGACGGAGCTTTCCGCAAAGTTCGGAATTGCGAATACCGGCAGGGCCAGCCCCTCAAAGGTCTGAAAAGATGCCGCAAAGCCAATCAGGTCAAGAAGAGAAAACCACAGCGATATCAAGAGCAGAAACAGGGTGGCTGCAAGGATTTTCGCCAAGGCTGTTTTTCTGCCGCCGTTGGGACTTACCAGCAGCAGCATATCCATCTGCGTTTCCCGCTCGCTCACAAAGGTTCCGATGATCCCATAGAGGCAGAGCAGAAGGGTCAGGACGATGGAAAAATCATAGTTCAGATAGTAATTGCACATTTCCCGGTAGGCAAAGGCGGGGATGGTGCGGCCAGCATAAAGGTTATAAATCGCGCCGCTCTCCCTCTGCTGATAGACTGCTCCCTGTTCCCCATAGAGCGCGGCGCTTTGCCGCGCTCTATTTGCCACTTGCTCCGACCGGCCGCTGTACTCATAGGAATACTGCATAGGCTGCACAAAATACTTGTCCAGCAGGTTCCTGTCGCTATACAGGTTCCCGGTCATCGTGTTGGGGTCATCGGTGGCTGTACTTGCGGTCATATCCGATGTGGCCTCCACAAGAGGCGAATACACGGCAAGCAGGTGTTCCACCTTCTCCGGGGTGATTTCCCCCCGGTACTCCTTATAGAGCTGCCAATAGCGCGTGTGCCAGCTCCGCTCTCCGTCCCCATCCGTCAGATAGGAATAAGATTTGTATTCGCCATAGATTTTGAACAGATTGGCGAGGCTGAACACCACAAAGAGCGCCAGAATGGAGCGTTTACAGAACTGCTTGATAAATTCATACCGGATCAGACGTATCATGGCGCTCCCCCCGACAATAGTACAAGAACACATCCTCCAGGTTTGGCTGGACAGGCTGTGCGGCCTTCATCGGGCATCCATCCTCAACAATGCGGAGGGTAAACTGTCCGTCTTCCTGCTTCATGTTGCTGACACAGTACATATCGGTCAGCAGCGCGGCGTCCTCGGCCCCGGCAGTTACATTCCACACCTTGCCCCCGATGTTCTGCTCCAGCGCAGCGGGCGTCCCCTGCATGAGAAGCGTCCCCTGTTTCAGCAGCAGGATTTCCCGCGCGATGCATTCAACATCGGAAACGATATGGGTTGCCAGCAGGATCGTCCGGCCCTGGGCGAACCGGGAAATCAGGTTCCGAAACCGTATCCGTTCGCTGGGGTCAAGACCAGCGGTAGGCTCGTCCAGAATCAAAATCTTCGGGTCG
The DNA here is from genome assembly GCA_009911355.1 of Clostridiaceae bacterium. Taxonomy (GTDB): domain Bacteria; phylum Bacillota; class Clostridia; order Oscillospirales; family Butyricicoccaceae; genus QXXE01. The sequence goes on from QXXE01000112.1 coordinate 3,851, forward strand.
GACAGCATAGCCTGCACAATGCCGACGCGCTGGCGCATACCACCGGAGAGCGCACCGATTTTTTTGTCCTGCGCGTCCGCCAGATTTACCGTGGCAAGCAGCTCCGAAACCCGGTCATGCGCTTCGCGGGTGGGAATGTCTTTCAGCGCACACATATAGAGCAGAAAATCCTTGACGGTAAAATCCCGATAGAAGATAGGATACTGCGGCATATAGCCGATTTGGGACAGGAACGCTTTGCCAAGCGTCCTCACATCCTGGCCGTCTACCCGGATCGTGCCGCTGTCCCCGCGCAGGATGCCCACAAAGGTATTGATGAGCGTGGTTTTTCCGGCCCCGTTTTCACCCAGCAGGCCGTACACACCCTCGCTCAATGTGGCGGTAAAGTTTTTCAGCGCATACTTTCTTTTGTATTGCTTCGATACGCTTTCAAATGTGATCTCCATGTTATTCACCAAAGGTAAATGTAGACACCAGCGTATCCACTTCACCGATGCTGCCTCCGAGAAGCACTACAGCGGTCTTGGCCTCGTCCAGAAGGTAAATGCTGGGGATACGGTAGAAGTATGTTTTATTGGAATTTTGAATGACCTTGGTGGCAATCAGCTTGCCGGAAGCTGCTTCATAGACACGAACGGTCAGGTTGCCGTCCAAAACGGCGGTGGCGACATAGTTTCCCCGCTCCGAACTGTACACACCATGACAGCCCTCGTTTTTGGTTGCGAAGGAGAGTGTGTTGTTGTCTCCGGTTTTCCGGTCAAGCCAGAGCAGTGTCCCGTTATTGTGGGTAAAGGTCTGCGGGAAGAACAGGCGGTCGGTCCTGCGTTGGATCTCCTCAATGCTGTAAGGGGACGGCTTTGTGAGCTTCAAATTGCTGCCGTCCAAGGCAAGGCTCCCATAGACGGAAAAACTGTTCTCGCCCTTTTGGGCAGGAATGGACTGACCTCCGCCATAGAACATGATCTGACTGTTATCCTTGGAAAACGCAACGCCATCCAAAACGGAAATTTGAATCTTGGATGTACCGGCATTTTTCGTCAAGTCAAGCAGAGTGGCAAGCTTTTCTTTTTCCAAATCATACAGATACAGTCTGTTCAGTGTGGCGATTGCCAGCTTCTTTCCGTCCGTGGAGGCCGCTGTTCCGGTTTCACTGGCCACGAAGTCCCCCGTCAAAAGTTGATTGACCGAAATTCTTTTGGTCAGCGTAAGGGAGCTGTCATAGATGTACACCATCATGTCGCCATCTCCCATACCGGAGAGAATGTAGCCCTTGTCAACGGTCTGAACCTCGAAAGAACGCAGGGGTGCTTCCGTTTTGGCCAGCACCGAGCCTGTGGCGGTATCATAAAGGTACAGCTTATCCGCCACTACGAAAAGCTTTCCACCCCCTGCGTAGGCACAATCCTGGAGCTTCCCATCAAACTGGGCGGGGTTGAGCACGCACTTTACGGGGAGTGTTTTCTGGGCGGCGGCTTTCTTTGGCAAGCTGCCGATGGATGATGCAGAGAGGGACTGCGTACTGGAGGAAATTTTTGTTGGCGCGGACAAGGCTTCGGCCCTGCCGCAGGACAACGACGCCAGCGTAAGAGATGCGGTTAAAATGAGACAAAAAATCTTTTTCATGTTGAATTCTCCTTATCCATTAAAATTCAAATGTGGATACCATCGTGTCAATTTCGCTGATACCGCCTCCGAGAACGACTACGGCGGTTTTGGCCCCGTCCAAAAGGTAAATGCTGGGGATGCGGTAGAAATATGTGGGGTCAGAGTTCTCAATCACTTCGGTGGCAACCAATGCACCAGAGGCCACGTCATAGACGCGGACAGTCAGGCTGCCGTCCAAAACGGCGGTTGCCACATAGTTCCCCTGCTCCGAGCCGTACACGCCGTCTTTGCCTTCACCGCTGGTAGAGAAGGAAAGCGTATTGGCGCTGCCTGTTGCCCGGTCAATCCAAAGCAGCGTACCGTTGGCCTGGGTAAAGGTCTGCGGGAAAAACAACCGGCTGACGCTGCTCTGAATTTCTTCCATCTCATAGCCGGCCGGTTTTGTGAGCTTCAGATCGCTGCCATCTACGGTGATGCTCCCGTGGATGGAAAAGCCTTCCTCGCCATCTACCGCAGGAATTGAGTTGCCGCTGCCAAAGAACACGATCTGGCTGTTATCCTGGGCAAAGGCAGCGCCGTTCAGCATGGAAATACTGATGCTGGCTGTTCCGGCATTTTGGGCCATGTCCAGGAGGGTAGTCAGGTCCCCGCTTTCCAGGTCATACAGATACAGCCCGCCCATGGCGGCGAACGCCAGCTTCTTTCCGTCTGTGGAGGCCGCTACGCCCCCGGTTTCGCTGAAAACAAAATCTCCCTGCAAAAGCTCATTCACCGCAATCTCCTTGTCCAGCGAGAGCGAGCTGTCGTAGATGTACGCCATCATGCCGTTATCGCCCATGCCGGACAGGACGTAACCCCCGTCAATGGCCTGCGCTTCAAAGTCGCCCAGGGGCGCTTCTGCGGTGGCCAGCACCGAGGAGGTCCCGGTGTCGTAGAGATACAGCTTGTCCGCCAGCACAAGGAGCGTCCCGTTCCCGGCATAGGCACAGCTCTGGAGCTTGCCGCCAAACAGGGCAGGGTCGAAGGTGCAGGAAGAAGGGGACTGTCCCGGCTGTCCGCCAAGGGTTGGAACAGAAACCACGGGAGTGTCGGAGAGGGCGTTTCCCGAAACCGCAGGATCCGGAGAATCCGTCTTGCCGCAGGCGGATAACGCCAGAGCAAAAAGCAGCGCCAATGTGATACAGAATGTCTTTTTCATGTTCAGTTCTCCTTATACAATAAAATAGAATTGGTCTTAAAGAGCGGGCCCGAGGCCCCGTCCTGGGGGACGGCCACACAGTAGAAGGTGTGAAACTGCCCCAGCTTGTCCGGGTCGATCACGGCTTCAAGCTCTATGACGCTCCCCTTGTTCAAGGCAACAGAGCAGGAGGTGCTTTCATCAAGTTTCACCGGCTGGTGATCCAGGAAAAAAGCGATACTGTAACTTGTCCCGGCTGTGCCGCACAGGGTAAATCGCAGGGTGACAGGAGCGGAGACCCGCAGGTTGTCATAGGTGATACCGCCGTCACAGGAGAACGTATAATAGATTCCGCTGTCCAGCGTGTCCATGTTCACATCGCCCCAGCCGTATTTGGGAAGCTCGTTTTCCACATACTGCGCTGTGACCTTTTCCTCCCGCACTTCGCATTGTGAAAAGATTTCCCGGATAGGCGGAAGGTCTGAATGGGCGGCGGGCGCATCCGCGTTGAACTTCAATTCGACACAGGATTCCAGCGTTTTATGATACCAGCCATAGCTGGTAGTGGATTCCATATCCGGCTGGAAGTCCGGGTTGGTGATGCTCACCACGGTCAGGGCCAGCGTATCGCCGGTGCTGCCGGTCACAGGCTCAAAGAGGAAGGAAAAGCTCTGATCCTCCTTTGCGGGAAAGCTATGGCAATACTCATACTCCGCTGTGGTATCGTTCACCTTGTAGGGCTGGGGCTGGCCGTCCAGAAACAGGAGAAATCCAACAGTATCCATCTTGCCGGTGAGGGAGAATCGGTAGTCCAGCCGAAACTCGCCGCCGTCATAGGAGAATGGCAGACGTTCCCCGCTCTCGGAGAAATCAGCCGAAGCAGCTTCGTGGGTGAGCATTGCCAGAAATCCGGTATCCTCCTCCGCTGCCTCAAACGGATTTGCGGCAACAGCCTGTGAAGGCGGGGGCGTACTGTCTGGAATGGCATAGTTCCCGCAAGCGGCGAGGGATAAAAGTGCGCCGCACAGCAGGGGAACAGCAATCAATCGTTTTCGCATACATGGCCTCCTTTGCTTTGATGGGTCGAGTATAACGGGCAAAGGTCAAAATTCGGTCAAGAAAAGTAAAATGCCGCCCAAGTTTTTTGGGCGGCATCCGGGGATGGTTTTCAAAAGAAAATGGGAAATTCCCCAAAAAGCACAATGACTCGATTAACGGGGACGTGTTTCTATATCAAATCTTATATTGCATAAAATTTCCATTATGAACAAAACCACATGCGGTATATAATTTCACCCCCATATCAGAAGCTGTAATTTGAATGGTTCCACAGCCATAATTTCTAGCTTCATCAACAACTCTATGTAAAAGCTCTTTTGCGATTCCCACCCGCCTGTAGTTAGGATTCGTAAACATGCTGGACAATAGTCCTATTCTTCCACTAGGACATCCGAAATATGGAGGTTTTTCTACAAACGACATTCCACTTGTTCCAACAATTCTGCCATCATCTACGGCAATCCACGAAACGAATGTACCGTCCTCCATATGATGCGTATAATAATCCATCAACGCCAGTTTTAAGTCAATATCCTCCTTAGCACCTTCTTCTCTTAACTGATTTATTCTCATTTCAATGAATACATCAAGTTCCTTTTTACTCAATTTTCTATATTCTATTCCCATTTCATTCGCCTCCACAATTTATTCGATTTGTCGGATTATTCCGGAAAGTATAGCATAATAGGAACCCGTTTCCAAGAGGCATAGCATGATTCTTTTTGTTTAAGTTCATATGACATAAACCTCTCTTATATCCATTTTCCCCAAAACAGTAATTCCCTATCTGTAATTACCGCAATATGGATTGTTCGATCTTGATGGAGGCTTTTACACAGGCCCCATGCGGCGATCTGTTTGACAGTTCTATGGTTCCCCCATGCTTCTGGCACAGCACCCGGCTCACCGCCAGCCCCAGCCCCAAGTGCTGGCCGGAGGTATCTTCGGAGTAAAACAGGGCGGTTTTCTTTTTCAGCAGCTTGTCCGAAAAGCCCGGCCCGTCATCGGTCACTGTGGCCGACAGGATTCCATGCTCCAGACAAAAAGTAAGCCCTATTTCCCGTTCCGAGAAACGGAGGGCATTGGAGATCAGATTTTCCAGAACTCGGTACAGCAGCTCCCCGTCAAGAACGGCCCTCCCCGTCGGCACATGGAGGTCACAGGAAAAATGTACTTCGGTATTCTGAAAAAGGATGGATAGAGAATCCGCCATGTGCTGTAAAAAATCAGGAAGCTCCACCGCTCTGCGGTGAACCTCTGTTTCTTCGATAGCCCCCAGGTCGCGCATGGTATCGGTATAGCGGCCCATGCGCTCCGCGGTAATGCCAAGATTGGAGAGCGCCTTTTCCAGTTTTTCCTCCGTCAAGGTTCCACCCCGGTTGTTCTCCTGCAAATATTCCACATAGCCGGTCATAATGGCGATGGGGTTACGCAGATCGTGGGCCACGGATGCCTGCAATGCACGGCGTTCCTCCAGCATACTCCACATCTGACGGTTATTCTCATATAGGGTCTGCCGCATTTTCTCAAAGGCGGTACAGAGCTGGCCCAATTCATCCTGTCCGTCAAAGATGATCTGGAAGTTCAAATCCCGGTCTTGAATGTGAGCGGTAGCATCCTTCAGGACAGTGATCGGCGGCTCCAGCACCTTGTGATAAAACCACCATGCGCACAAAGTAATTCCAATCACAGCAAACAGGAACGGAAGCAGCACCATACAAATCTGCGAAGTACGGTAGGCCGTTCTCGCTTTAGGGGAAAGCATAGAGTAGCTGGATTCAATGCGCTCTATCCTGTAGCTCGTCTGTCCCTGATTCTCGTTGTGTTCCTGGCCGTCCACTACCAGTTGACCGAATGGTGCTGGTGAGCCGTCAAGGACATACCTCATCTTTGCCTCTGTGACCGTACCATCCGGGGCGGTTGTATGCTGCGTCAGCCAGACCTCATTGGAATCAGGAAGAATATGCTTTTGAAAGAGGTAACAGCCGAAAATCGCAAGGGCGCTACACAGAAACACGATTGACATAGTAACCGCCACAGCCTTCATAAAAGAGCGTTTCAATGACTGCCTTTTTATTTTTTCCATCGGTAGCCCATCCCCCAAACTGTTTCGATGTACTCGCTTCCGCTGGCCTGCATGAGCTTTGCGCGGATCTTGCGGATATGCTCTTTGATCACGTTACTGTCGCCCTCCGCGTCATAGCCCCATACCGCCTCATAAATGTGCTCTTTGTCAAAGACATGATTGGGGTTGGAGGACAGAAACTCGATGATGTCAAATTCCCTCTTGGAAAAGGAAAGCTCCTGCTCGTTCCAAAATACTTTCCTGTCAGAGAGGTTGATAATCAGCCCCTGAGAAGTCACGACCTCCGGCGGGTGGTTATTTCGCTCGTCCCGGCGCAGATGGGCCTCAATGCGGGCAATCAATTCCTGCAAGCCGAAAGGTTTGGTGATATAGTCGTCCCCTCCGGCCCGCAGGCCGTTGACCTTATCCTGCTCTGTGATCCGCGCCGTCAGGAACAGGATAGGGCAGATGATATGATTCCGAATGACTTTGCACAGTTCCAGCCCGTCCATCCCCGGCATATTGATGTCCAGAAGGATAAGGCTTGGCCTTGTATTCAGCTTTGCCAAGGCTTCATCGCTGCTGTTGGCTACGGAAACCGTGTAGCCGTGATCCTGCAAATGGGTTGAAAGCAATTCGGTCAGGATAAGTTCATCATCAACGATCAAAATTCTATATGCCATGCGAACACCTCCAGTCTTTTTCATCATACAGGAAGAAAGTCAAAATTCCGTCAAGGTCATATACCATTCTTCGAGAATTAGCAGATTTCTATTATTAGAGCAATCGGCTAAAAAGTATTCAGTATCCAGCGCAGGTAAACCAACCTTGACAATCAGAAGGAGTAACCAGGTTAAGAGCCTGAAGAATCGCGGAAATCAGCTTGTCCTTGATGCGAATATGCCATTTACGCAGGATGGATTTCAACTTTGCCCACATCTTC
>QXXE01000113.1 GCA_009911355.1 Clostridiaceae bacterium
TTCAAGGCGTGGGTGGCGGTGTACCTTGTCACCCACACCTTTGATATTACTATGGCAGTCTTTGACGTTGCGCAGCATGTCGTTTCCGGCGCGGCAGGGGTGATAAGCGACAGCACAGAAATTGACGTTGCCGCCGCCCTTGCTTCCATGCAGGAGGGGCTTGACGCAATGGAAATCCCCGAACTTTTATTACTGGTTATGGAAACAAGCCTTGTGAGCCTTTGCATGAAAATCATGTCCGTACTGATAACCGTTGTCCTCTACGGCAGAATGATAGAAATTTACCTTTACTGTTCCGTGTCGCCTATTCCATTTGCAACAATGACAAATAAAGAGTGGGGGCAGATCGGCAACAACTACTTAAAAGCCCTGTTCGCTATCGGCTTTCAAGGCTTCCTCATTATGGTGTGCGTCGGCATTTACGCGGTGCTGGTGAACAATATCACCGTGGCAGACAACCTACACAGCGCGATATTTTCCCTTGCGGCTTATACGGTTATCCTCTGCTTTTCCCTGTTCAAATCCGGCGCACTTGCGAAGTCGATATTTTCAGCGCATTAGTGGCGTGTCAAGGGCAGGGTGGAGATTTTCAGAGCGGAGCGGCGAAAATACGACCCGACCTTGACGCGGGAGGAACCATACAATAGGGAAAGGCAAAGGGCAGAAATTGACCTTTGCCTTGATTACCCCTTATGGAACTTTACAGACAGCCACACAGAAAGGAGGAAATGATCTACGGAGCAGAAACAATTCACGATAGGCTCACTCTTTGACGGTATAGGGGGCTTTCCCTACGCCGCTTCCTTTTATGGAATACGCCCGGTATGGGCAAGTGAGATAATCCCGGAGTGCATATCGGTCACGAAACGCCATATCCCGGAAATGCCCCATGCGGGGGACATAACGAAGTTGTCCGGGCGGGAACTTGCCCCGGCTGACATCATCACATTCGGCTCACCCTGCCAGGGGCTTTCCATAGCCGGACAGCGGCGCGGGCTTGCGGACGAGCGCAGCGGCTTATTTACTGAAGCAGTCCGTATCATCAGAGAAATGCAGGAGGTGACAAATGGAAAATACCCACAGATCGCAGTATGGGAGAACGTACCCGGCGCACTGTCGTCCGCTGGGGGACGTGACTTTAAAGCCGTGCTTGAAGCGTTCACAGAGAGCGAAATTCCAATGCCTTGTTCTGGACGCTGGGCAAAGGCGGGCATGGTACGAAGCGGAGGGACTGACCTTGCTTGGTGCGTGTACGACGCCCAATATTTCGGAACAGCACAGCGGCGCAGGCGCGTGTTTCTTGTCGCAGATTTTAGAGGAACGCGCGCCGGAGAAATACTCTTTGTCCCCAAAAGCCTGTACGGGTATTTTGCGGCGGGCGGCACGCCGCGGCAAGGCATTACCGCCTATGCTGCTGGCGGCACTGGAACAACAGGCAAGCAGGCTGACAGCCCCGGAATGATCGAGATATTGAACGACCAGGGTGGCAGTTCCATTTCCGTGGAGAGCGGCGGCGTGTCCCCTACCCTGCGGAGCGAAACACACGGCAATCTCCCTGTTATCGCAACGGTAAAAGGCGTTATGCCAGCGGTCACTATGCGTATCCGGCAGGGGTGCGAGGGCGGGGGCAAAGGAGCCTTGCTGCAGATAGAGAAAAGCGGGACGCTGGCAACGGGGAACGACCAGTATCTTTTTGAGCCGCCCCGTACAGACATACACCCACGGATTGCCGGGACACTATGCGCGTCCGGCGCGGGGCTGTCACGCCCCGCGGGAATGGCGAATGAAACCGATCTATGCGTGGTAACGCCCGGACAGGCGCAAGGCTATCTTGTGCGCCGCCTTACGCCGACAGAATGTGAACGGCTGCAGGGCTATCCAGACGGGTGGACCGCGCACGGGCATGACGGGAAGCCGATCAGCGACAGCAAGCGGTATCAAATGCTTGGGAACAGCATAGCCGTTCCGTGCGTCGCCTATATCATGCAGGGAATATCCGAGGTACTGCAAAGGAGGTGTTGCTAATGGCGTATGTACCCGTACCAAAGGATTTATCAAAGATAAAAACGAAAGTCGCCTTTAATCTCACAAAGCGGCAGATCGTTTGTTTCGCGGCAGCACTCATGATCGGCTTGCCGCTTTTTTTCTTGCTAAAGGACAGCGCGGGAACCAGCGCGGCGGCGTTCGTGATGATCGTCGTCATGCTCCCCTGCTTCCTCATGGCAATGTACGAGAAGCACGGGCAGCCCCTTGAAGTCGTGATAAAGAACATCGTTCAGACAAAGTTTGTCCGACCAAAGGAGCGACCCTATCAGACACAAAATCTATACGCTGTCTTGGAAAGACAGCGGAAACTGGAAAAGGAGGTATCAGCGATTGTCAAAGGAACCAACCAAAGGCGGCGCACCGGGAAAAAGCCCCGGAACTAAGGCGAAGCGGAAACTGACCCGCAGCGAGAAGAAGCAGATCGCCGCCGCAATCAGACAGGCAAAGGGGGACGGAAAGGCGCACACCGCCCAGCAGACAATCCCCTACATCAACCTGTACCCGGACGGGATATGCCGGATAACGGAAAAGAAATACAGCAAGAGCATTGTCTACGAGGATATAAACTACCAGCTTGCACAGGCAGACGACAAGACCGCCATTTTCGAAAACTGGTGCGACTTCCTCAACTATTTTGACGCTTCCGTATCGGTGCAGCTCTCTTTCATCAATCAAGGGACGCAGCGGGAGGAAGCGGAAAAAGCAATCAACATTCCGGCGCAGGAGGACGCTTTCAACTCTATCCGCACGGAGTACGGGGATATGCTGAAAAGCCAGCTTTCCAAAGGGAACAACGGGCTTGTGAAGCACAAATATATCACGTTCAGTATCGAAGCGGACAACATGAGCGCGGCAAAATCCCGGCTTTCCCGTATCGAAACGGACATACTGAACAATTTCAAGGTGCTGGGGGTATCTGCCCGCCCGCAGACAGGTTATGAACGGTTACAGACCATGCACGGGGTATTCCACCCGGAGGGGGAGCCGTTTCATTTTGATTTTTCATGGCTTGCCCCGTCCGGGCTTACCACAAAGGACTTTATCGCCCCGCCCTCATTCCGTTTTGGCGAGGGGCGGTATTTCCGCATGGGGCGCAAGATCGGCGCGGTATCGTTCTTACAGATACTTGCGCCGGAGTTAAACGACCGCATTTTAGCGGATATGTTAGACCTTGAAACAGGCGTGATTGTCAACCTGCATATCCACAGTATCGACCAGACGGAAGCCATTAAGACCGTCAAGCGCAAAATCACCGACCTTGACAAAATGAAAATCGAAGAACAGAAAAAGGCTGTCCGCGCAGGGTACGACATGGATATAATCCCGTCCGACCTTGCCACGTTTGGCGGCGAAGCGAAAAATCTCTTGCAGGACTTACAGAGCCGCAATGAAAGAATGTTCCTCTTGACTTTCCTTGTGGTGAACATGGCAGACACAAAAAGAAAGCTGGAAAATGACATTTTCGCGGCGGCGGGGATTGCACAGAAATATAACTGCGCCCTCACCCGGCTTGACTACCAGCAGGAAGCGGGGCTGATGTCAAGCGTCCCTATCGGTGAGAACCTTATCCCCATACAGCGAGGCTTGACGACTTCCAGCACGGCAATCTTTATCCCCTTTATCACACAGGAGCTTTTTCAGAGGGGCGCAAGCCTTTACTATGGGCTGAACGCTCTTTCCAACAACATGATACTTTGCGACCGCAAGCAGCTTAAAAACCCCAAAGGAGTGTATCGTAAAGGAACGGGGACACCCCGAAAACAACAGGCAGTCAGGCCGCAGGCGGCACAGGGGCGCGGGAAAGGACGCGCAACGGTGATTTTGACGGTAGTATATCACAGACAACCGAATATGGAAAGGGGGCTAATCCTATGCCGGCAGTAACAGCAGACAGGACGATTGAACGCACTGACAAGCCGCTGCACATCACAAAGCGGATTGGCTCCACGACCTACAAGGTGAGCGTCCATTTCAGCAGGACGAGCAGGGAAACCATGAGCGATAAGCTGGTACGCCTGATTGAAAGGGACGCGGTGAAACGGTGAAAACTACACCGAGAGCCGCAGCGCCGGACAGCCGGAAAGAGGGAACCATGAACGACAACAAGCTGACTATCCTTTACGAGAGATTAAGTCACGAGGACGGGCGGGAAAACGAATCCCTGTCCATTGAGCATCAAAAGGAGTACCTGGAGGAATATGCAGCCCGGAACGGCTTTACCAATGTTGTCCATCGGACGGATGACGGCTGGAGCGGCACACGCTGGGACAGACCCGGATTTTTGCGGATTATGGAGGACATCGAGCGCGGCAACGTGGGGCAAATCCTGATTAAAGACATGAGCAGATTGGGCCGCGACCACTTGCGCGTGGGGCTGTTTTTGGAGCAGTTACGGGAGCGGGGCGTCAGGCTGATCGCCGTGGCCGAGGGCATCGACACCGCCAAGGGCGAGGACGATTTCATGCCCTTCCGAAACATCTTTGCGGAGTGGCACGCCAGAGATACCAGCCGGAAGATACGGGCGATTTTCGGCGCGAGAACGGCGGCGGGAAAGCACGTCACCGGCGCGCTCCCCTACGGCTATCTGCACGACCCGGACGACCGCCAGAAGTGGATTTTGGACGAGGAAGCCGCCCCCGTGGTAAAGCGTATCTTTCAAGGCGTGATAGAGGGCAAGACCATCGCCAGAATTGCGGAGGAATTGACCGCCGAGCGGATACTCACCCCCGCCGCCCATTGGCGGGCCATCGGGGAGCGGGTGAGCATGGGCGCGGCGGGCGCAGACCCCTACAAATGGGCCACCGCTACCCTTATCCAAATCCTCAAAAAAGAAGAATATATGGGCTGGACAGTCCTCAACAAGACCGCCACGGAAAGCTACAAATCCAAGAAGCGGGAGGCCACCCCGAAGGAAAACCGGCTGATTTTCAAGGACACCCACCCCGCCATCGTTGACGAGGAAACATGGAATGTCGTTCAGCGTCTGCGGGAAACGAAGCGTGTCAGGGAGCGCATCGGCGGCGAGCCGAACCCGCTGACCGGCGTTCTGTACTGCGCCGACTGCGGACAGAAGATGTACCACAAGCAGGGCAGCACCGGCAGGCCCGACCAGCCCCACCATGAATATGTCTGTTCCAGCTACCGCCACTATTCCCGAAGCTGCACCTGTCACTATATCCGCGTCAGCGTTGTGGAAAGCCTGGTGCTGGAAGCCATACGGCGGGTAAGCGGATATGTGCGGGAGAACGAGGCGGAGTTTATCGAGCGCGTCCGGGAGAAATCGGAGTTACAGCAGGAGGCGGCGGTAAAGGAGAGCCGCAAAAAGCTGTCAAAGGCCAAGCGGCGGCGGGAGGAAATCAGCGGCTTGATAAAGAAACTTTATGAAGCCTACGCCACGGGGAAAATACCCGAAAACCACTTTTCCGAACTGCTGACCGGCTACGACACCGAGCAGAAAACTCTTGACGGGGAAATCGAGAGGTTACAGGCCGAAATCGACCGCTACAACACCGACAGCGTGAGGGCTGACAAGTTTATCGAACTGGTGAAGCGGCACACCGAGTTTACCGAGTTTTCCGCTTCCCTGCTGAACGAGTTTGTGGAGAAGATAATCGTCCATGAGGCGACCAAAGTGAACGGGGCGCGGGAGCAGGAGGTTGAAATCTATCTGAACTTTATCGGCAAATTCGACCTGCCCGAACAGGAGGAACAGCCGGAGGAACCGCCGGTAAGAAAGAGCAGGAAAAAGCGCCGCCACGAAATGACGGAGGAACAGCGGGCGGCTTTGCGTGAGCGCGACAAGGTACGCTATGCCCGAAAGGTAGCCGCCAAGAAAGCCGCCGAGGAAGCACAGCGGGCGGCAATTCTGAAAGGCACAGCCTACGAAATCAGGCCGCAGGAAGCAGGAGTCGCCAATGCTACAATCTAACCTCCACTGAGCCGCCATGCCGAAAAAGAGCGTGGCGGCTTTTCCATTCCTATCCATTCCAGACCGAAAAACCGAAAGGAGAGTTTGACAAATGGCAAGGACCAAAATTGAGAAAATCGCAAGCATCGAGGAAGAAATCAAACAGCTTGAAAACAAGAAAAAGCGGCTGATCCAGGAGCAGAAAGAGCAGGAGCGCAAGGACAGGACAAACCGCCTCTGCAAGCGCATGGGGTTTATCGAGAAGTTGCTGCCCGACACCATCCCGCTGACCGAGGAGCAGTTCAAGACCTTTGTGGAGCAGACTATCGCCACCGAACACAGCCGCCGCATACTGGACGGATTGACCGCCCAGAACGCCGCCACAGCCCCCGCACAGGGCGCGGAAACGGCAGGGAGGGGGTAACACCCCGCCCGCCGCCAAAGCCGCCCATACAGCGCAAGAGGACGGTGCATAATGATTAGGACTGTTTAATCTGAATAATCTCTACAATATACTTGCTTCGTTTCATGTAGCGAAACTTGACCGGCCCCGCACACAAATCAACAGGTAACTTGTTGGCAGGATAAATCAATCCCATTCTGTCACTATATATTTTGAATCTGCTAATGGATTTTCCTTCGCTTATCTCAATCAGTTCCCATTGCGCTCCCTCGCAAGCCTCAACTTTTGAGCCGAATATCTGTTGTCCGAGAATAACATGACCTGAGAATATTTCTGTTGATTTGAATAGAATGTCCAGTGAGTATTTCCAATTCCAGATAATCCCCAAAATTAGGACACTGGGGCATACACCAACCAAAATAAAACTATTTTCCCTGGACACATTGGGAAAGCCCTGATTTATAAGAAATCCAATAGTAACGATAATTGCCAAAGTTAAAGACAAAAAGTATGTAAGAAATAAAGTTGGCAGAAGTCGTCCCCTTGTCCTTGAAAACAGTTCTTTTCGGCTCATTGTCCTCCCTCAATCCTATATGTCAATACTTCAGAAGCTGTATTCAATTTACTACAACAGTCGCCACTATATTTCCACCACTATCCCGCTCACCGTCCGGTCTGCGTGACCGAGGTACGCATGGGCAACACCGGCCTCACCGTTTCCGGCTACTGAAATATTGAGATACCCATATTCTCACGTCCCCAAGTGCAGATTTCCTCATAATCAGTATCCTCGTATTCTGGTTCCTCACCGGGGTACAAAGCCGGAAAAATTGAAACGCTGAAAAGCCCTATGTCCACTGGATAGTCACTCTCTGATACCTCTCGTATATCACAGCGGTACAGTCCATGGTCTGTGTGCAGATGGAAAAACATTTCCCGTACTGTAGCCATGTTTCCGTTGAACTCCTCGACATTCTCAGTCCATGTGTAAGATTCCCAAGAGGTCACCTGTCCACTCAGAAAGTCTACCAGCTCCGGGAGCTTTTCTTGCAGTTCTTTGCTATGTCTCTTTGCGGTTGTAGAAAATAGTTCAGAAATTCCATCTGTGTCTTTCGCACCTGCAAGTTGCATGAGTGTTTCCATAGAGGCCGTATCAACGGAAATATTCTGAGGTACATCTTCTACTCGATATACAATGTAAATGCCGGATGGTTTCTTGGGCGCATATTCCCAAGACAGTTCTTCGGGGTAAACTGTTATATCGGAAAACCCAACTAAGTCCGGCTGTACCGTGTCTTTCAGCACATCACCGATGTCGCACCGATAGATCCCACTGCCTGTGCTGAACTCATAGAACGAGGCTCGTGTCATAGTGACAACGCCATCGCTACGGTCTCCCTTACCACTCCCCGATAAAAAGTCCCAGGAGGTTACATTTTCTTTGATAAAGCCTATAAATTCCTGAATCTGTTCATAAAGCCCATCTACATTTTTCCTTACGGACGGAGAAAATACTTCATAAATGTAATCTGCATCTTCAGCCTCGACCAACTCCATCAGCTTTTCCATCGTCGTCCGAGGAACATTGAAAGGCTTGTATTCCCCGTCCTCGATTAACTCCGTATGCTCTCCCGGAAAGAGGGCTTGACAGCCGCAAAGCAGTACACAAAGAACCATAGGAAAAAATATTCCCAACAATCTCTTGAACTTTGACATAAGATTTCCCCCGCTGTTATTTGTGTCAAGTTTACCACAACAGCCGTTATTTTTCCACCATCATCCATCAAACAATTTCAAAACATTAGCCTCGCTCCTGCCAAAATCGGCGGGAGCGTTTTTCGTTGCAACCGCCGCCAATACTGCCAATCCAGCGCAGGAGGACGGCACAGACGGAAGCCGGAACGGGGGCGCGGTGCAAGGGTAACGGGCTTGCACCCCTACCCTTGCTGAAAAGCAAGGGCGCACTTATAGACCACATGAATGTGGTCTGTGCGGTCTTGCAGACGGCGTTTTGTGCCTCTCGGCACAAAAGGACGGGGGAACGACCCGCAGAAAGGAGGACAGCCCATGGCAATCTACCATTGCAGTATCAAAATCATATCCCGCGGCAAGGGCAAATCCGCCGTTGCCGCCGCCGCTTACCGGGCGGGGGAGAAACTCACCAACGATTTTGACGGGGAAACCCACGACTACACCCACAAGGGCGGCGTAGTCCATACCGAGATTTTGCTCCCCGGCCACGCCCCCGCCGCTTTTTCTGACCGGGCGGTTTTGTGGAACGCGGTGGAGAAAATCGAGAAAGCGAAAAACGCCCAGCTTGCAAGAGAAATTGAGATTGCCCTGCCCCGTGAATTGACAAGGGAGCAGGGCATTTCTCTTGTCCGCGAGTATGTAAAAGAGCAGTTTGTCAATGCGGGAATGTGCGCCGACTTTGCCATCCACGACACGGGCGGCGGCAATCCCCACGCCCATATCATGCTGACAATGCGCCCCATCCAGCAGGGCGGCGCATGGGGAGTGAAGCAAAAAAAGGAGTACATTCTTGACCCGCAGGGAAAGAAAATCTATGACCCGAAAAAGCGGCAGTACAAATGCAAGGCCATCCCCGCCACCGACTGGAACGAGCAGACCAAGGCCGAGGAATGGCGGGCGGCGTGGGCGCAGCTTTGCAACCGGGCGTTGGAGCAGTACGGACACAACCAGCGCATCGACCACCGCAGTTATGAGCGGCAGGGCATCGACCAAATCCCCACCGTCCATTTAGGCGTGGCCGCTTCCGCTATGGAGAAGCGCGGCATCCGCACCGAGCGCGGCGATCTGAACCGGGAAATCGAAGTGACGAACCAAAAACTCCGGCAACTGAAAGCCCGTATCGCCAAGCTGCAAAAGTGGCTGAAAGAGGAACAGGAGAACACCGAGCCGCCCACCCTTGCCGACTATATCCAGGGCATCCTGTCACGCAGGGCGCGGGAGGGGAAATCACAGGTTTCCCAATCGCTGTATAACCTCAAGGACGCGGCGAAAATGCTGAATTTTCTGCAAGCCAACAACATCATGGATATGGCGGGGCTTGATGAAAAATTCAAGTCCATGATAGGGGAACAGCTTGACATTCAGCATAAATTGAAACCCGTTGAACGGCGGTTAGGCACTCTGAAAAAGCACATCGAGCAAGCCGACATCTATTTCAAGTACAAGGGAAAGAAGAAACTGACCGAGGCCGAGCAAATCCTATTTACGGCGGCGCACGACTATCTGAAAGGCGTGATGAACGGCAAGACCGCCCTGCCGGTAAAGGCATGGAAAGCGGAGTATGCCAAGCTGACCGCCGAGAGGAAAACCCTCAATCAGCGGTATCTTGCATTGAAAGAAGAAGTGAAAGAAGCCGAGCAAATCCGAAAGAGCGTTTACAGTATCTTGCGGCAGGAACAGCGGGAGCAGCAGCCCCGCAGGACGCAGGATATGGAGCGGTAACGGACAGTGCGGCGGGGATAGTCAATGCCTGCCCTGCCGCACTGTTTCTACTGTGCTGATAATTTCTCCCATTCTTTTCGCCAAACATGAACTGCTTTATTATTTTCATCAATACGAAAATACGGGTCATTGAAGCTGAAAATTATACTGTGACGATGTGCATAGAGGAGTGGACTTATATAAATCGGCCCATAGTGCATCTCGTTAATTTTTTGAAAGCGTTCTTTCGCCTTTGCCACAAAATCATTATAGAGTTTATCTCCAAATACATTTTGTATTGCCAATGCTTTACTTACCCCGGCAAATTTCCCGTTCTGTTTCCACGAATTATCAATCTCCAGATATAGCAACATCCGATGAAGTTGGTCATAGACATACACGGTTCTTTTTTGATGTGGGGCAGCACTTAAAAACATATCTGCGGTGTCAAATATAGCTTCTCGATAGCTTCCGTTTCCTTGTTGGACAATCTCAATATATTTCAGATTATATTGTGCGGTTAATTCAAAAAGAATTTGTTCTAAATCCTCCTGTGCGGCAAAAAATTTGAACTTTTCATCTGGTATTTGATACTGTTCACGCATTTTTCCATTCACTTGATACCAAACATCTATATCAATCGGACAATGCTGATTTGCATTATCAAAGCACCATGCAGGGGCTAAGAAATTATAATCTCGCTGGATGAAAAGATACTCTCCACGATTAGCATAGACAGAGGGAGAGATAAAGCAATATCCTGATTTAATAAATCGTTTTGCAAAAAGCCGCCGTATATTTTTATATGCTTATCGGTTTGACTCAGCCGGTCACAAAATATAGAAAAATATGAAATCAGGGTTGACAAGCCCCATT
>QXXE01000012.1 GCA_009911355.1 Clostridiaceae bacterium
ACAAGATTACCGCTTTATATTGCAGATTGAGCCAGGAAGATATGCAAGCCGGGGAAAGCGAGAGCATACAGAACCAAGACCCCATTTGTCAAGGATATTTTCTCCCACAAGTTCGTAAATTAAAAAATAATGCCTTGGCACTTCTGTTCCTCTCTAAAATCAGGAGTGCCAAGACATTAAAATACACTGCTTTATAGCCGTTTATAGATATACGAAAGATTGCGGTGCTTGACGGATACCGTAATCAGACAAAGCCTTGGGTTTTTCGTAAATCACTACATTTTTTAATTTATATGCAATAGCCTTATCTTTTCCAGAATAGTAGGAAAAATAAAATTTCTTTGTAATGCCCGCAGCAGTTTTTGCTATCTCCCAGATTTCTTTCGGCGTCCCTTCTAATATTTCATCAATAAGCGCTTCTCCGACCACTTCCTTCTGCGGTGCTGACGCATAGAAAATGATTCGATCCACACCATCTTTCGGTCTGCTTTTTCGGAATTCGTATTGTTTTTTTCCCTCAAGTATCACCTTCGCATACTTAGGCTTAATTGATAATAACATTGCCGACATCTACTTTGCCCTCCCGCAGAATTTTCTCGAACTGGCTCCTTGTATAACGGAAATTCATGGGATGGGTTCCAGGCCAACAATCATTGCTTTTCAGCCACATCCAGTTTACATTATTCCCTGCACCAAAATACCCATAATACAATAACTCAATCAGTGTTAGAGAAGCCCAGGTATCATATTTTTCCTTCAATTCATCTTCATTATAGACAGATTTGTTACCGACCATGCGCAAAAACTGGTCATAAGAATATTGCGCACGTCCATTTACTTTTATTTTTTCGATTCGTGTTGCCACACAATAAGTAGTAATGACGGATTTATACCCCGGACGGCCACCGGTTCCGGTGTATTTTCTGTATACCAAAACAGGCTCTCCAACTTTGAAAGCCAGACTGTAAGGTTTGCCTATGTATACTTTTTTCAGCCCATTTGCCACGCTAATATCAACCCGCTCCTGCAAAGTATTAGCGAGGTCAGAAGAAGCGAACATGGTGTCGTGATACTCCATATCAATGGCAAGGCATCCAGCGTGTTGGACCTGACCGCTAAGAAAAGGGAATGATTTACAGGGGTCACTGAAATCAAGATTCCTTCGATCTTTGATATATACCCGCTCACCATTCAGGTTGTTTCCGACATGGATAAAGCCGTACTTCTCCAGAAGAAGTATCAAACTGATGTGTTTATCAAAAACAGTTACATAAATTTCATTGATGCCCAAATCTCTCCATTGCCACAAAGTTAGACCAAGAGCTCCCTCACCAATCCTTTGATTCCGATAACGCTCATCAATTTTGATTGTTGTGATTTTAAGACGAGCAGTCTTCGGCAAAACGCTGCCGTTTGCCAAATTGATCTCCTCAGCTTCATTTGGCTTTAGGTTTACAAAGCTCCTACACCCTGGTCATCTTCAAATATCAGCGCCCGTTTCCCGTCGGCGGCTTTTGCCGCGAACCATTGCACAAAACCAGTGCTTGATGAAGTGCCGGGATAATCGGCTTTCAAGGAATCGAAAAAGGGATCATTGAGATTGATCTCGGAAAATTGCTTGCGTTCAAATTTACCCGCCATAATCGGCCCCTCCTCAAAGTGATTTTATGAATTCAATTGCCCGCATAAGGTCTTTAGCGCTCTCAGAAACAAAAAGCTTCGCATTAATGTCTCTGGCAACTTCATCTGCGTATAGCCGTTCTTCCCGCTGAAAGTATTCAATGCTCTTTACAGCAACCTCAATTCCATCGCGCTTTCTTCGCCGGGACGCTATGATTTCTGGATTTTCGGTTAGCAGCACAATAGCATCCGGTTTGAGCATAGCAAAAGTGCCATAAGGAATACGTTGCACTTCGCCCGATGCATTCAGCAAGCAGAAGTGTCCGTCCAAAATAAAATTCTGGCACAAAGTTTTGAGTTCGTCCACGGCCCAAAGAAGGAACTGTTGATTTTCATCTATGTCAGGAATGAGCTTATTCTTTGCAAATTCTGAACGCTTTTTTGTTGCAATCAGGGCGCTGGCCGAATAGGTTTCGATGCCCACAGAATCTTTCACAAGGTTGCAAAAATATGATTTTCCTACACCATGAACACCACTCACAAAAATCATGTGTCTATCTCTCCTTTGCAAAGAGCCATAACGACTTTCAGATTTATTATAACAGATTAAGATAAGAAATTCAATAGATAACAGAATTTTCTCCTGCAATCGCAGGAGGAAATCTTGCGTTTGGGGATCAGGCGTGTTATAATAAGTAGCAGAAATCTTCAAATCGGCACATTCCCAGAAAGGGGAGGTTCATTCATGGCTATCAGTTACAAAAAATTATGGAAACTGTTGATTGATAAGGATATGAAGAAAAAAGACTTGCAACAATTAGCGGGAATCAGTGCGGCATCCGTTACGAAGCTCGGCAAAAATGAAAACGTAAATACGGAAATCATTGAAAAAATATGTACAGCCCTAAGATGTGATGTCTGTGATATTATGGAAATGGTAAAGGAACAGTGAATCAATTTTACAGTATACGAGTTTTGAAACAACGATAAATCTGCTGTAAGCTGAAAGACGCCAATCTCCGTGAGAAGGGAATAAAGACATATGGACAATCAAATTCACAATACAATCGTAAGTTTTATATGGGGAATTGCGGATGATTGCCTGCGCGACGTGTATGTGCGTGGAAAATATCGCGATGTTATTCTGCCGATGACAGTTATCCGCCGCTTGGATGCCATGCTGGAGGACAGCAAAGAGGCTGTTCTTGATATGAAGAAAAAGCTGGATGAAGCCAGAATCGATAATCAGTGGTCGGCGCTGTGCAATGTGGCCGGGCAGGCATTCTGTAACGCTTCTCCGTTCCGCCTGCGCGATCTCACCAGCCGCGCTAAGAAGCAAACGCTAAAGGCCGATCTTGAGGCATACCTGGACGGTTTCTCCCCTAATGTGCAGGAGATTTTGGAGAAGTTCAGGTTCCGCAATCAGATTGACACGATGATCGAGGCGGATATTCTGGGGGGCGGTGATTGAGAAATTTATTTCGCCGGATATTAACCTCTCTCCGAAGCCAATTTATAAGGACGATGCTCAGACTATGGTGAGGCATCCTGGGCTGGACAACCATGGCATGGGTACGATTTTTGAGGAACTGATCCGCAAGTTCAATGAGGAAAACAACGAGGAGGCCGGGGAACACTGGACGCCCCGCGATGTCGTTGAACTGATGGCTGACCTTGTGTTTATGCCCATCGCCGACCAAATCAAAGATGCTACCTATTCCTGCTATGACGGAGCCTGCGGGACAGGCGGTATGCTTACTGTTGCGCAGGACAGGCTTCTGGCGATTGCCCAGAGACTGGAAAAGAATGTGTCTATTCATTTGTTTGGGCAGGAAGTGAACCCCGAAACATATGCAATCTGTAAGGCGGATATGCTGCTCAAAGGCGATGGGGAACAGGCGGAACATATCAGTTATGGCTCTACGCTTTCCTTGGACGGAAACGCCACAAGGCAGTTTGATTTCATGCTGTCCAATCCGCCTTACGGGAAAAGCTGGAAGGTTGACGCAGAGAAGATGGGCGGTAAAAAAGAGATTCTGGATACTCGCTTTAATGTCTATCTCGAAGGCGGCGAACAGATGGCGATGATTCCACGGACAAGCGACGGTCAGTTGCTTTTCCTGCTGAACAATGTGGCAAAGATGAAAAAGGATACGCCACTTGGCAGCCGCATTGCCGAGGTACATAACGGCTCGTCCATTTTTACAGGTGACGCCGACAGTGGGGAAAGCAATGCCCGCCGCAATCTGATTGAGAACGACTTGGTTGAGGCTATCATCGCACTGCCGGAGAATATGTTCTACAATACAGGGATTGGGACATTTATCTGGATTTTGTCCAACCGGAAAGAAAAACGCCGCAAGGGAAAAATCCAGTTGATTGACGCAACCGCCATGAAATCCCCGCTCCGCAAAAATATGGGCAAGAAGAATTGTGAAGTTACACCGGAAATCCGAAGTGAAATCGTCCGCATTTTTATGGAGATGGAGCAAAGCGAAGTCAGCATGATTTTTGACAATGAAGAGTTTGGCTACTGGTCTGTCACAGTGGAGCGGCCTCTGCGCCTGCGCATATATCCTGACAGGGAAATTCCGGCCAGTTTGTTTAAGAAAGCGGATGAGTTTGCGGCGGTGCAAAGCACTGTTGCCGAGGCCGCAAAAACCGCTCCTCTGGATGATTGGGCAGCATTTGCCAAAGCCACAAAGCTGAAAGCCGCTACCTTGAAGAAAATCCGCCCCTTCATCACAGAGAAGGATGCCACTGCACAGCCCATCGAAGGGGAGCCGGATGTTGATTTGCGGGACACAGAAAATATCCCGTTTACCTATGAGGGCGGCATTGATACCTTTATGAAAAATGAAGTGCTGCCATATGCCCCCGATGCCTGTGTTGACGAAAAGAAAACGCAGATTGGCTATGAGATCAGCTTTACCAAGTATTTCTATAAACCGGTAGAATTGCGCCCTATGGAGGAAATTTTGGAGAGCTTGAAAGCCCTTGAACAGGAAGCGGACGGTATGATGGCGGAAATCATGGAGGATATTTCATGAAGATTTATCCTGACTATAAAAGCATTGACCAATTATGGTTGGAAGAAATTCCAGGGGAATGGCAGACAATTAAAATCAAATATGCCTTTGAGGAACGGAGTGAAAAAGGATATCCAGACGAACCGCTCCTTGTTGCCTCACAGAATATGGGAGTTGTTCCCAAAAGCCTTTACGGGAATCGAACTGTAGAAGCACAAAAGGATCTACATTTGTTGAAATTAGTCCGGATTGGTGACTTTGTTATAAGTCTGCGTTCATTCCAAGGTGGGATAGAGTATGCTTATTATCAAGGAATTATCAGTCCAGCATATACCATTATGGTTTCAAAGGGTATTCTAACATCTGGATACTTTAGATATCTTGCCAAATCGCACTCATTTATAGAACTTTTGAAAAGCTGTGTTACAGGTATCCGCGAGGGCCAGAATATTGATTACTCAAAACTTAAAAACTATCGAATTCCAGTCCCTCCCTGCCCTGAACAGGATCAGATTGTGCGGTTTCTTGATTGGAAAGTGTCAGCAATCAATCGGTTAATTTCGATAAAAAGAAAGCAGATAGCTTTACTTCATGAAAGGCAGTGCGTTCATATTTCACATATTGTTACGCACGGTTTGCACGGTCGAGTAGCTACAAAAAATTCTGGAGTAGAATGGATTGGTGACATACCAGAGCATTGGCAAGCTATGAGATGTAAGTATCTTTTCTCGGAACGGGACGAGCGTTCACAAGAGGGCCAGGAGCAACATTTGTCTATGAGCCAAAAATATGGGCTTGTACCAGATAGTCAACTTGATGAACGCAGGATGCTCTCGGAATCGTATGCAGGCGGTAAACTGTGTTATAAAGATGATCTTGTTTTGAACAGGCTCAAAGCGCACTTGGGTGTCTTTGCGCTGTCTCCACAGTCTGGAGTTATCAGCCCAGACTATACAGTGCTGATACCAAACAGAGAGAGTTCTCCCAACATTTGCAGAAACTGTACTAAAGAGTGACCGTTGCCGGGGTGAACTGCGCATCAGGGTGCGCGGCATAATCGAAGGATTCTGGCGACTTTACACAGATGATTTCAATACTATCGTTCTGCCTGTCCCGCCAATTGAAGAACAGGCAGAAATTATGGAGTACATAATTGAGTTCCGTGGTAAGACAAAAAAGTATGAAGATAGCCTAACGCAGGAGATTTCTACTTTACAGGAATTTAAGGCCCGCCTTATCTCCGATGTAGTAACAGGCAAAATTGATATCCGAGATATCGAAATTCCAGAATGCGAATTTGTGGAGGAAACGGTTGATACAGTGAATGATGAAAGCATGGATGGAATGGGAGGTGAAACATATGAAGAATAAACTGTCGAAATGGTGGTTCTTGGTTGTTCTTGCCATTCCCTTCCTTCTGATGCTCTGTCTGCATATAGGAATTGCTCTGGGGAATTATTTTGGGGTCAATATCAATGTGCCAAATGTCGATGCCTCCACATGGTTTATCTTTTGTGGCAGTTACTTGGGCGGTACAATGACCCTTGCCGGTGTGATGATTACATTGAAGCATGAGCGTAGCATTCATCAATATGAAAAAGTATTGGATAGCATCGACAAAGAAAAAGACGCATTGGGAAAAGCAGTCTGTAATTTGAATATATTTGCGCCAAGCACCATCTATCAGCGGTTCAATAGCTTGCGCATTACAAACGAGGGCTATAACTCTGCTGAAGTAGCTGCTATTCGACAACAACTGGCAGAAGAAATGCAAAAAATCAATGCAGCAAAGTTGGAAGCTATGCTTTTCACAGATGCTTATATAATTCCCGCAGGATGTACAAATTGTAAAACACCATGTAGAATACCAACAATTTTACCGGAGTTTCAAAAGACATACGAAAAGGTCGAGAATCGAACTTTTACGTTGTTGCAAATGATTGACTCTTATATCGTAATTTGCAATCAAAATGCACTCCGAAAGGCATTGATTGCAAACTGCCAGCAGGCCAATCAACAATGTCAGGCATTTGGACAACCTCCAAAGTACGATGAATCCGAAATCAAAAGATACGAAAATGAAATTATCAATACGGAATCACAGCAAAATGAAATCATTGTTGCAATAACCGAAATTGGTAAATATACTCAAATGGAGATACCGCAATTAACTGCGCTGGTTCGTGAGTATGTTGCAGTAAAGCAGAAAAATGCTTATAAAAATTGTTTCCCTGTCAAGGAGGGAAAATAAGAATGATGGATAGCAATTTAATCTCTTATGAAGACATTTATTCCGAAATAAAGGAAACTCTCCTGCTGTCGCGCAATCAGGCATACAGCGCAGTCAATTTTGCGATGGTACAAGCCTACTGGCAGATTGGGCGCATCATTGTAGAGCATGAGCAAAATGGCAATGCACGGGCTGATTATGGAAAGTCCGTCTTGCAGGAGTTATCCAGCCGTCTGACCAAGGACTTCGGCAAGGGCTTTTCTGTGCGGACATTACAACAGATGAAGAAGTTTTATGTGATGTTTCCAAATACGAACGCACTGCGTTCGCAATTGACTTGGACACACTACCGCCTTTTGCTGTCGGTGGAAAATGAACAGGCAAGACAATGGTATATGGACGAGGCTATCGCATCCGCATGGTCGAGCCGCCAACTGGAGCGTCAAATTTCCACCCTATACTATGAGCGGCTTCTTGCAAGCAGAGACCAGGTACCTGTAAGGGCCGAAGCTGTTGAACTTACAGCGCCTTTAGCTGCGGAAAATTTCATTAAGGACCCATATGTGTTGGAATTTCTTAATCTGAAAGATTACCCGTCCCTGCGTGAGTCGGATTTAGAGCAGGCATTGATAGACAAATTGCAGGAATTTCTGTTGGAATTAGGACGCGGTTTCTGTTTTGTAGCAAGACAAAAGCTGATGCGCTATGAAGATGAAGATTTTTACCTTGACCTTGTATTTTACCACAGTATCCTGAAATGCCATGTGCTGATTGACTTGAAAATCGGGAAATTGACCCACGGCGACATCGGCCAGATGGACAGCTACATCCGAATGTTTGATGCGTTATATAAAAATGAAGATGACAATCCTACCATAGGTATCATACTGTGTTCTCAGAAGAATGAGGCAATCGTCAAATATTCTGTTCTGAACGATGCTCAACAAGTTTTTGCTTCACGTTATCGTTTTGCCCTACCCACTGCTGAGGAATTGCAGCGTGAAATTGAAGCTGAGCGCAAGCGGATTGAAGAACAGGAGGGATAACTATGCCAGGATTTACAAACACAAAAGAAAGCGGTTTAGAGGCCCTCATTGTAAAATGGCTGGTTGAGCAGAACGGTTATGAAGAAGGGATCAACGCCGATTATAATAAAGAATATGCGATTGATGAAACCCGCCTTTTTCGATTTTTGCAGGATACCCAGCCCTCACAGACGGGTAAGCTGGGTGTGTTTCAGTCCGAGCAGAAAAAGCGTCAGTTTTTGAACCGCCTCCAGGGTGAGTTGGTCAAACGCGGTATTGTAGATGTTCTGCGCAATGGCATTAAAGTGTACCCGGTTGATCTCATCATGTTCTATCTCACACCGACTGAAAACAACGAAAAAGCGAGGGAGATGTTCCAGAAAAATATTTTCAGCGTGACACGCCAGCTCCGCTATTCTCAGGACGCAGGCAAGCTGGCTCTCGACCTGTGCTTATTTATCAATGGATTGCCTGTCATCACCTTTGAACTCAAAAACCAGCTTACAAAGCAAAATGTGGATGATGCTGTCCAGCAGTACAAGGATGATCGCGATCCGCGAGAGATGTTGTTCCAGTTCAAACGCTGCATGGTGCATCTGGCCGTGGATGACGCCCGTATCAAATTCTGCACTCGTCTTGCAGGCAAAGACAGTTGGTTCCTGCCTTTCGATAAGGGGCATAACGATGGAGCAGGCAATCCGCCGAATCCCAATGGCTTGATGACCGACTATCTGTGGAAAGACATTCTTACAAAAGAAAAACTGACGCTGATTATTGAGAACTATGCACAAGTCGTTATTGAGGTGGACGAGGATACCAAGAAGAAAAAGGAGAAGCAAATTTTTCCACGGTATCATCAGCTGGATGTGGTGACCAAGCTTCTTCGCGATGTGCGGGAAAACGGTGTCGGGCGTAAATACCTGATCCAGCACAGCGCGGGAAGCGGCAAGTCCAACTCTATCGCGTGGCTTGCCCATCAACTGATTGGTCTTGAGCAGGATGGGCGTCCGATGCTGGACTCTGTTATTGTAGTCACTGACCGCCGTATCCTCGACAAGCAGATCAGGGACACCATCAAACAATTCATGCAGGTGAGCAATACCGTGGCATGGGCGGACCACTCCAGCGACCTTACAAAAGCTATCACGGACGGAAAGCGCATCATCGTTACCACGATTGAGAAGTTCCCATACATTGTTCCGCAGATTGGATCCGATCACAAAGAGAATCGTTTCGCTATTATCATTGATGAGGCGCATTCCGGGCAGAGCGGGCGCAACTCCGCGCAGATGAATCTTGCCCTCTCCGGGCTTGCCTCGGATGATGAGATGGACAACGAGGACAAAATCAACGCTATGATGGAAGGGCGTAAGCTGCTGAATAATGCCAGCTATTTTGCCTTTACGGCCACACCGAAGAATAAGACATTGGAGACTTTCGGCATACTTGTTGTGGATGAATACGGAACTCCTATATTGAATGACAAGGGCGAATTGCAGCATAAGCCATTTCACGTCTACACGATGAAGCAAGCTATCCAGGAGGGATTCATCTTGGATGTATTGCGGAATTACACACCTATCGACAGTTTCTACAGACTAATGAAGACTGTCGAGGACGATCCGATGTTTGACAAAAAGCGCGCCCAGAAGAAACTCCGTAATTTTGTGGAGAGCGACAGCTATACCATAGCGAAGAAGGCCGCTATGATGGTTGACCACTTCCATGAACAGGTTATCGCTAAGGGAAAAGTTGGCGGGCAGGCCCGCGCTATGGTTGTGACTGCCAGTATTCCGCGATGCATCGAATATTATTATGCGATCAACAAGTGTCTTTCTGAAAGACACAGCCCCTATAAAACTATTATTGCTTTCTCTGGTGAGTGTAAGTACAACGGTCAGGAACAGCCGTTGACCTCGGCAGGCATGAATGGATTCCCGGACTCTAAGATACCAAAGACCTTTAAGGCGGATCCGTATCGCATCCTGATTGTTGCGGATATGTTTCAGACCGGCTTTGATGAACCCCTGCTTCACACGATGTATGTGGATAAGATGCTCTATGACATCAAAGCGGTACAGACCCTTTCAAGGCTGAACCGTTGTCATCCAAAGAAGTACGACACCTTCGTTTTGGATTTCGCTAATAAACCGGAAATTATTGAAGAGTCCTTCTCCCGCTACTATCGTACCACGATTTTGTCCGGCGAGACTGACCCCAACAAACTCTATGATCTTGTGGCAACGATGGAAGGGGATCAGGTATATTCTGGCGATGATGTAGAACACCTGGTTAACCTGTATTTGAATGGCGCAGACCGTGATAAGCTTGATCCTACGCTGGACGCCTGCACAGCGATTTATATGCAGCTGGAAACGGACGACCAGATCAAGTTCAAAAGCGCGGCAAAAGCGTTCTGCCGTACATATGGATTCCTCGGCGCGATTCTTCCCTATGGCAATGCGGATTGGGAACGGCTTTCCATTTTCCTCAATCTGCTGATACCAAAACTGCCTTCTCCCCGCGAGGACGATTGGTCGCAGGGCATCCTTGAGGCAATCGATTTGGAAAGCTATCGCAATGAGGCGCGTGAGTCAATGTCCATCAAACTGGAAGATTCCGATTCCGAGGTTGCGCCAGTCCCCGCTGGCAAGGTCGGTCACATTATCGAGCCGGAGATGGATTTACTTTCTGTTATTCTGTCTGATTTCAACGATATGTTTGGCAATATCAACTGGAACGATGCAGATAATGTGCGCCGACAGATTCTCGAAATTCCTGCTATGGTTTCCAGGGATGAGAAATATCAGAATGCCATGAAGAACTCTGATGAACAGAGTGCAAGACTTGAAAGTGAGCGGGCTTTGCAGCAGGTCATCTTCGCTATCATGGCTGATAATATGGAATTGTTCAAACAGTTTCAGGATAATCCCTCATTCAAGAAATGGCTTTCCGATCTTGTATTTAATCTTACCTACAACAAAGAAGGAAAGCCTTATGAAGCACCACCACAGAAACATAAGTCCATCGTTTATAACTTCGAGCCACAACAGGAAGCTCAGATGGTAGCAGAGGAGCAAACGCCTTACGGAGAAAAAAGTGAATAGTCCAAAGTTCATATAGGCGGGTGTGCGCTACTTGGCAAGCAGTGCCTTTGTTCCCACAAAGGCTCGAAACTACGGTTCCCGGCGTTGCCGGAAACCGCAGTTTCTGCTTGTTGGGGCCGTACCCCAAACCCTGTGAACAGCCCCGTTGCCGGGGCTGGCTGCGCGTTCGTTTCACGAACGCTGTTGTTCCTGCTACGCAGGAACAGGCGGGGCTTTCGCCCCTTGGAGAGCCGGAGAAGCGTCAGACACGGCCTTGCTGGAAAAAGAAAAACGGGGCTGGTCTGTACCTCTTGCCGCTACCGGATTGCGGCAAGGCTCGCAAGCGACTGTCTGGACAATTCCCAAATCTCGTCCAGGCGGTTCTGTAAATCTTCAATGTCCGCAGCATAGATGCTCCCGGTTTCGTTCGCCCGTTTAGCGTACTGGTTCAGATTATCGGAGCATCGCTGGAGCATGACAGTAAGCTGGCGCACATCCTTCAGGTCCAGCCGGATACAAATTCCGTCCAGCGCCATCTTGCGGACATAGGCGCTCATAGTCAGAATTCCGGCGTCCTCCATTTTGAGTTTTATCCGCTCCTTGTCCTCCGGCGAGATGCGGATTTTCAGTTCTTCGGTTCGGTTGCTCATTGCTTTTTGGCTCCTCCCCTCGCAAATAAAATCAAGCCGTTTTTGATTTCCGACATCGTGCCACAAATCAGATTTTCAAAAAATGGCCGGACACAGGAGGCAGATTCCCATGTCCGGCACATATTCCGTGTTTCTGTTACGGTTAGTGGTGGTGACATATTTTGACACCACCAACAGCCGTAACGCATTTCATTCTAACCGTTACAGATAATCAAGTGGTACTTTTGACCACTTGATTATTCGTAACACCATGCGTAAATTCGTTACGATTGAGGTAAGGGGTCAATTTGACCACTCGCCTTATCCGTAACGCTCTGGCGATACGCCCGCTGGCGGCAGGCATTGCAGCAGTAGACCGCATCCGACCGCTTTGGGGTAAAGACTTTTCCGCAGCCTTTGCAAATCCGATTCTGCCGTTTTTCCAATCGCCGCTGCTTCAAATCTTTCTGGTATCCACGGTTCCCGCACAGATGATAATAGCAATATTTCTTACTGGCAATCTGGGTGTAGAACACACACCCACAGCCCTTGCAGATGATCTTCCGTACTGCCGAGTACGGCCTTATCCCGGCGAGTTTTTCTTCATACCACTGTTTTAGCGTTTCCTGATTTTCGTATTCCCAATCGCAGTTCCACATGGAATATTCCCTTCTTTCCATAGGTCAAGGCGGGCCAAGTATACCTGACCCGCCCATTCCGTTTTTATACGGTTTCTGCTTCCTGCTTCTGCCGATACCGCATTTTGCTGTGCGCTTTCCTCTGGCAAGCCTCACAGCAGTATTTCACATCGTTTCTGGTGGTGGTAAATGCTTTCCCGCAGTTTCCGCAGACACATTCACGGCTTCGACTCGCCGCTGCTTCCTGCCGGTAGAATTTCGCCCGGCAGTTCGGGCCGCAGAACAGAGTATTCGACCGCCCGGATTCAAATTCTTCCCCACAGCATTTGCAGATCAGCTTGAACGGCTGACCGACAGTGTGTTCGCCGGCCTTGATTTTCTGGTAGCGTTCACGGCTCTTAACACGATGCCTGTGCAGGGAAGCCTGCCGCTTTTCTTCCTCCGGCGTCAGTTCCGGGGCCGGGAGTTCAAACCGCCCGATGAATTTCAGATAGATGTCCACTTGCTGCGTCCGGTCACCGTCAATCTTTTCCGGGGCATGGACGATGATTTTATCAATAAATTCGTTAATCATAGGAGTGGTCAGTTCCGAAAAATCCGTGTACTTCTTCGCCAGGGCGAGGAACCGTTCCACATTGGCGGTGTCCTGCTCGAAGCTGTCCAACGCCGATTCCGCCTCCATGACGGACTGCCGGAGCGCAGTCTGTTCCTGTTCATACCCGGCAAGCAAAGTATCAAAGCGTTCCTCGCCGATGCGCCCCACCGCATAGGATTCGTACAGCTTCTTGATGATGGTGCCCAGTTCCTCACACCGCCGCTTGTCCTTGTTCAGCTTGCGTTTCAGTTCCTTTGCCGCCTGCGCCTGCCGGACTTCGGACGCCGCCCGTACCTTCTGGATAAACTCGGCCTCGTTGGAAATGGCGTAGGCACTGGCGTAACGGATGGTCTCCAGAATCAGTGTCCGCAGAGCCTTGGTGGAGATGTGGTGATTACTGCAAGCACTGTCGTGAGATTGCCGGGCCAGCGTGTAGGTGGAGCAGTCGAACCAGTCCGACGGGTAGGGCTTGGCAGCGTTTCCTTTCGACCGATGGTTATACAGCTTTGCGCCACAGTCGGCGCAGTAGAGAAGCCCGGTCAGGGGATTGGCCTCGCCAATGGTGTCGTGGCGGCGGGGTGTCTTTCTCAGCTTCTGGGCAAGTTCCCAAGTCTCCTTATCCACGATGGCCTCGTGGGTGTTCTCAAAAATCAGCCAGTCCTCCGGCGAGTGGACAACAGCCCGCTTGTCCTTGTAGGATTCCTTGTGAGAGCGGAAGTTGACCGTATGCCCCATATACTCCGGCTTGGAGAGAATCTGCCCCACCGCGAAGCCGTTCCAGCTATAAGGCCGGGGGATGTCCTCCCTGCTTTTCCAGACGCCCCGGCCCTGTCTGGCGAAATAGGTGGCTGGCGTCTCGACTTTCTCCTCACAGAGCATCGTGGCGATCTCATAGGGGCCGTGGCCCTCAATGGTAAGCTGGAAGATACGCCGCACAACAGCAGCGGCCTCCTCATCAATCAGCCAGTGGTATTTGTCGTTGGGGTCTTTTCGGTAGCCGTAGATGGCACAGTTGGTGGTGGGCTTGCCGGACTCGCCCTTGACCCGGATGGCGGTTCGCTGCTTGCGGCTCAGGTCCCGCAGATACCATTCGCTCATGATGTTGACGAAAGGTGCAAACTCGCTGGAACTGGGGTCGGCGCTGTCGATACTGTTGCCAATGGCGATGAAGCGCACTCCGAATTTTCTGAAAAGGACCTCCGTATAGAAACCGGTTTGCAGATAATCTCTGCCGATTCTGCTCATGTCCTTTGTGAGTACCAGAGCCACTTTCCCGGCCTCGATGTCGGCCACCAGCCGTTTCCATGCCGGCCTGTCGAAATTCCCACCCGACCATCCGTCATCGGTGTAATGGACGATATTGGAAAAGCTGTGCTGTGCAGCGTAGCCCTCCAGGTATTTTTTCTGATTCACGATTGAATTACTGTCCCCAGCGGATTCATCGTCACGAGAGAGCCTCTCATATAAAGCCGTGATTTTTTCCTCAGCCTGTCTTGCGCTCATGATGCGCTCCTTTCAGACTGACGGCTCATTTGTGGTGTATCCATCATACCACGTTCTCCGGCGTTTTGCAGCCCCTCATTGCGGATCATCCGCAAAATTTTTTCTTCCATTGTCTCGCCGCCATTGTCGGAAAAGACCACCTTCACCTTGTAGGTGGTGGAGCCGATACGCCGGGTCATATACCGGCAGTTCTGATTGTCGTTGTTTTTCGTCATGGTGTCCTTTCTCATATCATTGAAATTCAAAAACAGAAATTTCCGATATGGGAAGCCGTTTTCCCCGAAGCAGTTCCTGGCAGGCATATCCCTGTGCTGGTGCTGTGCCGTTGTTCCTCACCCTCGGTACGCTCGCTTTCGGTCGTGGCATACTTTTCCGGCATGATAGCTGCTCGGGCGGTCATTCAGTTGTCGTTTTCGCCACCTTTCTGCTTCTGGATTTTTTGGTTATGTATGAGAAAGAAAAAGGCAGATACAAAAAACCGCCCACGGATTTTTCCGCAGTCGGTTATGTATCTGCCAAATGAAATATGTGTATTATATAGACATCAGATATCCAGCTCAAATATGAAATCATTATAATCCAAACATCCGTTCTTGTCAAGTCCTGCCGAAGAAAATTTTTGAGGGAGGCGGCGGACAGGCGGTCAGCGATGGTACAAATGCAAAGGAAAAACTCCCGCAAGGTCCCGCCCATAGGGGGAGCCTTGCGGAAGCCTGTACGCTTTTGCGCTGGTGCAAATGCCGGGTGAAAGTCATGTATAAATCAGTTCACGCTTGATGCTTTCCTCGGCGCGGTTCATAATGCTGTTCATGGTCTTAATCCATTCCCACTGTGATCGGCGCTTCAATTCCTCGGTCACGCCCTCGGCGGTGGCCATCTGCCTGATGATGAGCCGATAGCAATCCTGCGCCTGCTCGTCCAGGTCGGCAAGGTAGGTGTGCAGTCTGCCCGTCAAAATCAGATGGTTGAGCAGAAGCGGGTTCGTTTCCTTCAGATACGCTCGATGCATCCGCCCCCACTTCCCGATAGGACGGTCATCACCCTCCGGCGGTTCGATAGCCGGGAC
Organism: Clostridiaceae bacterium; assembly: GCA_009911355.1. Taxonomy (GTDB): domain Bacteria; phylum Bacillota; class Clostridia; order Oscillospirales; family Butyricicoccaceae; genus QXXE01. The sequence continues at coordinate 15,422 of QXXE01000012.1, forward strand.
ATAGTAGTCCCCGACCAGGATATAATCAAGGCCGTTCGCCTCGTCATGTATTCTCGGTTTCAATTTATTCATAGCGTTCCTCCGTCATTTCAGATGTTTTCGGTAGCGGTTACCGATAATGCGATACAGGTCTTTATCTCCTTTCCTACAACCGCAAATCTTATTCACCACAAATGAGCCGCGGTCATATGTATTTGGTGGCAGAAACCACCCTCTACATATTAGCTCTCAAAAGCTGATTTTACAGAAGTATGCTGACGAACACCACTTTTTCAACACGCGCTTTTTCGTAGACGACGGATTTTCCGGCGTGAGCTTTGAACGCGAGGGGCTTCAAGCCATGCTGCATGAAGTCGAAGCCGGAAACGTGGCAACCGTCATAACAAAAGATTATTGTGCGATAATAGGACTAAATCAGAAAGACCTTGAAAACCAAGGCATTCTGGCTTAGTCCCTTCTTTTTTTGACCGAAAACAAAGGACTTTCACAATAATCAAGCAAGCCGGAGGGTGCCGCTGCACACTTCCGGCAGAAGGAGAATATAGTGGGTGCTATCAAAGTATTCTTGAAGGAAGTTGTGCTTCCAATCGCGCTTGCGTTCTGCCTCGCGTCATTTCTCAAGCCGATCTATATGCCTGACGGCGTATGCGACTACTTCCTAATGTGGATCTGCGTCGGCTTGCCATTCGGCATCCGGAGGATGTGCCTCTGGCTCGTTCCAAGCGGTTACGGCATCTCCGGCTCAGTCGGCATTTTCGCATTGAACTTAATCATAGGCGGTCTCATCGGAGGACTCGCCTTCTTCATCGGGCTGCTGCTCGGTATCATTCATACCATCCGAGAAATCATCTGAACTACATCGTAAACGAAGAGGGTTTGTTTCTTCTCCAATTTGGAGTAAGAAGCAAACCCTCTTTTTTTGTTGCCCAAAAGCCGGAGTATTTGCTGGCGATGCGGCGAAAGAAAGGAGTTTTTAAGCATGAAACGCATGACAGCCGGTGATCTGCAAGCACTGGAATTGCTGATGCAGACCACACCCGGCTTTGAGCATTTTGACAGCGGCGCGGATGGCATTCTCCCTGAGTGCCGAAGCTGCCGCTTTCATCGCCCCTTCTGGAAATATCAGTCCTGCGTGTTTGCAGAGTGTCCCTACTGCTGCAATCCCGTTTCTACCCTCAAAAACCAAAGTGGCACATCTGCTGCCGGAAAGGAAATCAATCATGGATAACAAAATCGAAGTCTTCAAGAATGAACAGTTTGGAGAAATCCGAACAGCCCTGATCGAAAACGAGCCGTGGTTTGTGGCGGTAGACGTGTGCAGGGCTTTGGAGATCGGCAATTCGTCACAAGCCATTTCACGGCTGGATGCGGACGAGAAGATGATTACCCTCATTTCAAATGAGGGTAATAAACGAGGCAATCCCAACATGACGGTGGTGAACGAACCTGGACTTTACACGCTTATTCTGAGCAGCCGTAAGCCCGAAGCCAAAGCCTTCAAACGCTGGATCACACATGGTGTCATCCCCATGATCCGCAAGACCGGCGGCTACATGACGGACTCCCTTCTGGAACGTATTCAGAAGGAACCAGCGGTCATTGTAGAGTTCGCTCAAGCGTTGATTCTGGAAAAGAATCGCGTGAAGGCTCTTGAGTGTGAGCTGAACACGGCAAAGCCCAAAGCCGATTACTACGACGCCTTCATCAATCCGGATGACTGCACCAATATCCGAACGACGGCGAAGGAACTGAAAATCCCGGAGCGCAAGTTCGTCCAGTTCCTTCTCAAAGAAAAGTACCTGTTCCGATCTCCTTCCGGACAGCTTCTTCCCTACAGCAAGGACAGCAATGCCGGACTGTTCATCGTCCGCGATTTTGTGACGTACTGCTACACCGGTTCTCAGACCTACTTCACGCCGAAGGGCAAGGAGGTCATCCGAATGAAGTTCCAGAAAAAGTGCGGCGAAGAGCTGCTTCCCAAGATAGCAAGGTGATTTTCGTGGCAGTCTATCGCGTAAACAAGAATCGTGGCTATACCGTCATGGCGAACTTCCACCTCCGAGACAAGAGCCTGTCACTCAAGGCAGTCGGGCTACTCTCAAAGATGCTCTCGTTTAATGATGGCTGGAAGTTCTCAACCAAGGGACTTTCTGCAATCTGCAAGGAAGGTCCGGATGCCATTCTCTCCGCGCTCCGTGAGCTTGAAAAGCACGGCTACCTTGTCCGGCACCGGCAGAGAGACGGTAAAGGCAGGATGAGCAACACAATCTTTGAGATATACGAAGAGCCGCAGGAGTCTACACCAGAACGGGAAAAGCCACACACGGAAAATCCATGTGTGGAGAAGCCAGATGTGGATAATCCACGCGGGGATAAGTCCGCACAAATAAATACTGATCAAGTAATTACCCAAGAAAGAAATACTCTCTCAAAGAACTATCAATCCATCAATCTTGATGGGATGGACAGGATGGATGAGCGAAGCGAGTATGAAGAGATTATCAAAGAGAATCTTGACTACGACATTCTCTGTCAGGATCCGAAGTTCGATAAAGACCGCTTCCGGGAGATCATGGACATCATGCTGGATGCCGTCTGCTCTACCGCTCCGACCATCCGTATCAATGGCGAGGATATGCCGCAGCAAGTGGTTAAGTCCCGCTTTCTCAAGCTGAATAGCAGCCACATAGAGTACGTTCTGGAAGCAATGAACAAGAACCCGTCAGACATCCGTAATATCCGGGCGTACCTGTTGACCGCTCTGTATAACGCCTCTCTGACGATAGACAATTACTACTCCGCCCTCGTCAATCATGATTTCTACGGGCAGGACAGATCGGCAGGGTCAAAGAAGCCGAAGACCTACGATTATAGCCTTTGTGAAGACACTCTTTAATGAATACCATCGTGAGCAATGCTCGGAAAGGAGGACAGTGTAAATGGAAAGCATCTATCGCCGGATTGTGCCGCCTTAGCTTCGGCAGCAGTCTCCATAATCATTCCAACGAAAGGAGGTAAACGCCGCAATGCAGGATGAAGTCAACACCAAAGTTGTTGCAATCATGATCAAGGGCGGCAAAATCTCTGCCGAGGTGCTGAAAAAGGCGCTGGACAAGTTCGTTCAGGAGATCGAGAAGGCACAGAAGCAGATGCAGCAGCCCAAAACCTATCGCGGCAAGCAGTCCATCAAGCATCTGATGAGCCAGAACGCCGCCATCTCCAACATCGAAGTGACGGATGGCAACATCAAGTCCTTTGAGCGGACTGCCAGCAAATACGGTCTGGACTTTGCGCTCAAAAAGGACGTTTCCGTAGAGCCGCCCAGCTATCTTGTCTTCTTCAAGGGTCGGGACGTTGATGTCATGACCGCCGCCTTCAAGGAGTTCTCCGCCAAAACCGTCAAGCAGAAGGAACAGCCGTCCATCCGGCACAAGCTGGATCATGAGAAAGCCCAGAGCAAGGCACAACACAAAGAGAAGGTCAAGGTCAAGACCAAGGATCGGGGTGTGGAGCTGTGAACAAACCCGATGTGAAGAAACTCATTCTTCTGAACCTTCCGTATGTCTTCGCCTTCTACTTCGCGGATAAGATCGCCGCCGTGTTTCGTCTCGCCCCCGGCACAGAGTTCATCGACAAGCTGACAAACGGCTTTGCCGTGTTCGGCTCTGCCTTTGCAAATCCGCTGCCCAGCTTTCATCCCGTCGATCTTCTCATCGGTCTGTCGGCTGGCGTGTTGCTCAAGCTGGCGGTCTACGTCAAGGGCAAAAACCGCAAGAAGTTCCGGCAGGGCGAAGAATACGGATCTGCCCGCTGGGGCAAACCGGAGGACATTAAGCCGTACATGGACCCAGAGTTCTCCAACAACGTCATCTTGACGCAGACGGAGTTCTTGACCATGAACAGCCGTCCAAAGCAGCCAAAATACGCCCGCAACAAGAACATCCTCGTCATCGGCGGTTCCGGCTCAGGCAAGACGCGCTTTTTCGTCAAACCTAACCTGATGCAGATGCACAGTAGCTACGTTGTGACTGACCCGAAGGGTACGGTGCTGGTGGAGTGCGGCAAAATGCTCGAAAAGGGCGGCTACGTCATCAAATCGCTGAACACCATCAACTTCCGGAAATCCATGCACTACAACCCTTTCAGCTACATCCGCAGCGAGAAGGACATCCTCAAGCTGGTCAATACGATCATCGTCAACACGAAGGGAGATGGCGATAAGTCCGGCGAAGATTTCTGGGTCAAGGCGGAAAAACTCTACTACACAGCCCTCATCGGCTACATCTGGTACGAGGCACCCGACCACGAGAAAAACTTTACTACCCTGCTCGAAATGATCAATGCCTCGGAAGCCAGAGAGGACGATGAGACCTTCAAGAACCCCGTGGATGTCATGTTCGATGAGCTGGAAGCCCGCGACCCTGATCACTTTGCGGTCAAGCAATACCGCAAATACAAGCTGGCGGCGGGAAAAACTGCGAAGTCGATCCTGATTTCCTGCGGTGCAAGGCTTGCGCCCTTCGACATCGCAGAGCTGCGGGAGCTGATGAGCTACGATGAGATGGAGCTGGACACCATCGGAGACCGGAAGACGGCGCTGTTCGTCATCATTTCCGATACCGATGACACCTTCAATTTCGTTGTAGCGATCATGTATTCCCAGCTCTTCAACCTTCTCTGCGACAAAGCAGATGACGTTTACAACGGACGGCTTCCCGTCCATGTGCGCTGTCTGCTGGATGAGTTTGCGAACATCGGTCAAATCCCCAAGTTTGATAAGCTCATCGCAACCATCCGAAGCCGGGAAATTTCGGCGTCAATCATCTTGCAGTCCCAGTCTCAGCTCAAGACCATCTACAAGGACGCGGCGGACACCATCACGGGCAACTGTGACTGCACACTTTTCCTCGGCGGAAAAGAAAAATCGACTCTCAAGGAAATCAGCGAGGTGCTGGGCAAGGAGACAATCGACCTTTACAACACCTCAGAAACCCGTTCCAACAACAACTCCTATGGCTTGAACTATCAGAAGACCGGCAAGGAATTGATGTCTCAGGATGAGATCGCCGTCATGGACGGAGCCAAGTGTATTTTGCAGCTTCGAGGCGTGAGACCTTTTCTCAGTAACAAATACGACATTACGAAGCATCCAAAGTACCGGCAGCTCTCCGACTATAACAAGCGGAACGCCTTTGACATCGAGAAGTACCGGCAGCACAAGCTGGTAGTCAAGCCCGATGACACATTCGACCTCTATGATATGGGCGAGGTCGAAGCGGATTAAAGCCCCGTCGCTGCACTGCGCAGTGGGTAAAGCCTGATGGCTCCCAAAGCAGAACAGCGACGGGGCTTCTTTTTTTATGCCCATTTTCAAAAATACACAACCAATCTTTTTCAAATCAAGGAGGAAAATCTATGGCTTTCATCAATCAGGCTGTCACGGTTCTTCAGACGCTCGTTATCGCCCTCGGCGCAGGTCTCGCAGTGTGGGGTGTTGTCAACCTCATGGAAGGCTACGGCAACGACAACCCCGGCGCCAAGTCTCAGGGCATCAAGCAGCTCATGGCTGGCGGCGGTGTGGTGCTGATCGGCACGACCCTCATCCCTCTGCTCTCCGGTCTGTTCGGTTAATCCGGCAGCCGCGCAGAAGAAACCATCGGGGCGGGTGCTGGAAAAGACACTCGCTCTTCACAATTCACCAACGATTTAAGGAGGAAATTCAAGTATGGCATTTATCAATCAGGCAGTTACGGTTCTCCAGACGCTTGTTATCGCCCTCGGCGCAGGTCTTGCGGTGTGGGGTGTTGTCAACCTCATGGAAGGCTACGGCAACGACAACCCCGGCGCTAAGTCTCAGGGCATCAAGCAGCTCATGGCTGGCGGCGGTGTGGTGCTGATCGGCACGACCCTCATCCCCCTGCTCTCCGGTTTGTTCGGCTAATCCACGGCAAGCCCAGCTTAACCGAAGGGTGGTGAAATATTGGGCAGCATTTTAGAAAAGATCGAACAAGCTCTCAAGGATATGCTGATCGGATGGATCGAGAGCAACCTGACCAATATGTTCACCGATGTCAACGAGAAGGTAGGAACGATTGCCGCCGAGGTCGGGCAAACCCCGTCCGGCTGGAACGGCGGCGTGTACCAGATGATCCGGGGACTATCCGAAAACGTGATAGTCCCCATCGCTGGCATCATCATCACCTTCGTTTTGTGCTACGAGCTGATTTCCATGATCACCGAGAAAAACAACCTTCACGACATGGACACATGGATGTTCTTCAAGTGGTTTTTCAAGGCGGCTGTGGCGATCTACCTCGTGACGCACACGTTTGACATCGTGATGGCAGTATTCGACATCGGGCAGAACGTGGTTTCCGGTGCAGCAGGAGTCATCCACGGCAACACCAGCATTGATATTGACGCGACGATTGCGCAGATGCGTACCGGCATGGAGAACATGGGCGTCGGAGAACTGCTCGGTCTGTCAATAGAAACTCTTCTGATCAGCTTGTGCCTCAAAATCATGGCGATCCTCATTACGGTCATCCTCTACGGGCGCATGATTGAGATTTACTGCACCGTGAGCATTGCGCCTATTCCCATCGCAACCATGAGCAACCGCGAATGGGGCAGCATCGGCACGAACTATCTGAAAGGCTTGTTCGCTCTGGCATTTCAGGGCTTTCTCATCATGGTCTGCGTCGGCATCTATGCGGTGCTGATCAACGGCATGATCATCGCAGACAACATTCATTCGGCTCTGTTCTCTGTGGCAGCGTACACGGTTATTCTGTGCTTCTCGCTGTTCAAGACCGGAAGCCTTGCAAAATCCATCTTCCATGCGCACTAAGGAGGTCGGCAGCATGAAGAAGTACAGCATCATCTACGCCGATCCCCCTTGGGCGTATCGGACTTACTCCAAGAAGGGACAGGGACGGTCGGCGGAAAGCCACTACCCGACAATGTGCATTGAAGACATCAAGGCACTTCCGGTCGGTGAGCTTGCCGCTAAGGACTGCACTCTGTTTCTCTGGATCACGTTCCCGTGCCTCTGTGAAGCACTCGAAGTGCTGACGGCATGGGGCTTTTCCTATAAGACCGTGGCTTTTGTATGGGTGAAGCAAAACCGAAGGAACGACGATCTCTTTACCGGCATGGGCTACTGGACAAGGGCGAATGCCGAAATCTGCATCCTTGCCACGAAGGGACACCCGAAGCGAGTTGACGCCGGTGTGCGTCAGGTCATCCTCAGCCACATCGAAGAGCATTCCAAAAAGCCGGATGAGGCGCGGGAACGCATTGTCCGCCTCATGGGAGACCTTCCCCGCGTAGAGCTATTTGCCCGTCAGTCTCCCGAAGGATGGGATGTTTGGGGCAATGAGGTCGAATGCAGCATTACTCTCGGAAAGGAGGAAACAGTCAATGGCATTTGTTCCGGTCCCGAAGGATCTTAACCGCGTCAAAACGAAGGTCATGTTCAACCTGACCAAGCGGCAGCTCATTTGTTTTTCCATCGCTGCGGCGGTCGGCGTCCCGATCTTCTTTCTGGCGAAGGTGCATCTCGACTTGTCTACGGCGGCAATGCTGATGGTGGTCATCATGCTCCCGTTCATCTTCTTCGCGCTTTACGAGAAGGACGGTCAGCCCGCCGAAAAGTATCTGTACCACATCGTACAGTCCATGTTCATCCGGGACAAGGTGCGTCCCTATCGCACAAACAATCTCTACGCTGAGATTCAGCAGAAAATCAAAGAACAGGAGGAATTGCAGCTTGAACAACAGCACAGTAAAGGCAAAGCCTAAGATGACGGTCAAAAACGGCATCGTTTACGGCGATGCCCTTTCCGCTCAGGAAAAGAAGCGGATCGTCATGCAGAAGAAAAAGGACAGGAAGGCAAAGAAAGTCCGCAAGTCCGCCCAGCAGACCATTCCCTATGTGGAGATGTGCCGCGACGGTATCTGCAAGGTAAACAGCCGCCTCTACACGAAGTCCATCGCCTTTGAGGACATCAACTACCAGCTTGCGCAGAACGAGGACAAAACTGCCATCTTTGAGAACTGGTGCGACTTTCTGAACTACTTCGACAGCTCGATCTTCGTCCAGCTCTCCTTCATCAATCAGAAGGCAAGCTTGAATGAGTTTCGCAAGCGCATCAACATTCCGGCACAGGAGGACGCCTTCAACGACATCCGCTCCGAGTATTCCGGTATGCTTCAAAACCAGCTCACCAAGGGCAACAACGGGCTGATCAAGAAGAAGTACATCACCTTCGGCATTGAGGCGGACTCCCTCCGCACGGCAAAGCCGAAGCTCGAACGCATTGAAACCGACATTCTCAACAACTTCAAAACTCTCGGCGTGAAAACCGAGCCGCTGTCCGGCTATGAGCGGCTGAAAGTGCTTCATGATGTGTTCAATATGGACAGCAATGAGCCGTTCCGCTTTTCCTTCGATATGGTTGCCCGGACGGGGCTTTCCAGCAAGGACTTCATCGCTCCCACTTCCTTTGACTTCCGTGAAGGCAAGTGCTTCAAGATGGGCAAAACCATCGGTGCGGTGAGCTTCCTGCAAATCCTCGCGCCGGAACTCAATGACCGTATGCTTGCCGACTTCCTTGAGATGGACAGCAACATTACGGTCAATTTTCATATCCGGACGATTGACCAGGCGAAGGCAATCAAGAGCATCAAGTCGAAGATCACCGACCTCGACAAGATGAAGATTGAAGAGCAGAAAAAGGCAGTCCGCTCCGGCTACGATATGGACATCATCCCGTCCGATCTCGCCACCTTCGGCGGTGAGGCGAAGCGTCTGTTGCAGGATCTCCAGACCCGCAATGAGAGACTGTTCCTTGTGACCATTCTCATCATGAACACGGCAACCAACCGCCAGAAGCTCGAAAATGCGGTGTTCCAGACCGCCGCCATTGCCCAAAAGTATAACTGTGCGCTCAAGCGTCTCGACTTCCAGCAGGAGGAAGGGCTGATGTCCTCTCTGCCTATCGGCGTCAATCAGGTGGAGATCGAACGCGGACTGACCACTTCCAGCACGGCGGTTTTCGTGCCGTTCACCACGCAGGAGCTTTTTCAGGATGGCGAAGCTCTCTACTACGGGCTGAACGCGCTGTCCAACAACATGATCATGGTAGACCGCAAGCAGCTCAAGAACCCCAACGGGCTGATCTTGGGTACACCCGGTTCCGGTAAGTCCTTCTCCGCAAAGCGTGAAATGACGAACGCCTTCCTCATCACGGAGGATGACATCATCGTCTGTGACCCCGAAGCCGAGTATTTCCCCCTTGTGCAGAAGCTCGGTGGTCAGGTCATCCGCATTTCGCCGGTCAGCACGGATTACATCAATCCGCTGGACATCAACACGAACTACTCCGAAGAGGAAAACCCGCTGACGCTGAAATCCGACTTTATCCTCTCCATGTGTGAGCTGATTGTCGGCGGCAAGGACGGCTTGCAGCCGGTTGAGAAGACTATCATCGACCGCAGCGTCCGCATGGTCTATCAGGAGTTTCTTGCAGATCCCAAGCCGGAGAAAATGCCGATCCTTGAAGACCTCTACAACATTCTGAGAAATCAGAAGGAGCCGGAGGCACAGCGCATCGCAACTGCCCTTGAAATCTATGTTCACGGCTCTCTGAACGTCTTCAATCACAGAACGAATGTGGATGTCAACAACCGCTTCGTCTGCTATGACATCCGCGAACTCGGCAAGCAGCTCAAGAAGCTCGGTATGCTGATTGTGCAGGATCAGGTGTGGAACAGAGTCACCATCAACCGCGCCCAGCATAAGGCAACGCGCTACTACATGGACGAGTTCCATCTGCTCTTGAAGGAGGAACAGACCGCCGCATACAGCGTGGAAATCTGGAAGCGTTTCAGAAAGTGGGGCGGCATTCCCACCGGTATCACCCAGAACGTCAAGGATCTTCTTGCTTCCCGCGAGGTGGAAAACATCTTTGAAAACTCGGATTTTGTCTACCTTCTGAATCAGGCATCCGGTGACCGGCAGATTCTCTCGAAGGCGCTGAACATCTCGCCCAGCCAGCAGAACTACATCACCAATTCCAACGCCGGTGAGGGGCTGATCTTCTATGGCTCAACCATCGTGCCATTCAAGGACGATTTCCCCAAGAACACGCAGCTCTACCGCATCATGACCACCAAGCCCGAAGAAACCGTACAGAATTAAGGAGGATTTTGAATATGAATAAGAACTTCAATCTTGAGAACGCCAAGAGCATCATCGCAGAAGCCAGCGGTGTCCCCGTAAACACCACGTTTGGCAGCATCACCAAGCCGATTGACCTTCTGCTTGAGGTCATCGACATGAGCGCCGATCTCATTGCCCTCATCCACGAGGAAACCGAACTGAAAAAGCACCATCGCGCCTACCTCCACGTTCATGAGGAACTGGAGGACTGCGCCGACCAGATGGCAGAGCGTATGCAGGAGATTTTCGATGAGACCACTGACTGTGTGATCAAGCTGATGAAGGATGTCCACGAGACGTTCCGAGTCCGCAAGCAGGAAGCGGCTGAGGACGATGCCGATACCGTCACCATCGCCAAGGAAGACTACGAAACCATGATCGACGATCTGCTCACGATGTCCGAAATCATTCAGTGCGTCGCAGATATGCGCACGCAGGATGTGAAGGCAATCCGCGAGTTCGGCAAGTTCGTCCCCGCCTTTGCCGCCTTTGAGAAGAACCGCCTGAGCCTCTATCGTGAGGCGGCGAAGGAAGCCGAGGAAATCTTCGACCGTTGGGCGGACGAGATTGACGATCTCGATGAGGACTACGAGCCGGACGAGTTCTTCTCTGACTGAGCCGTCCGGCTCTCAAAGGAAGGAGCTGATACCCATAGAGCTTGACATCATTCATACCGGCGATTGCCTTGAAATCCTGAAAACTCTGCCCGATGACAGCGTTCATTGCTGTGTGACATCCCCGCCGTACTACGCGCTCCGCGATTACGGCATGGAAGCTCAGATCGGCAGAGAGACAACGCCGAAGGAATATATCTCGCGCCTGACGGAAGTGTTTACCGAAGTCAGGCGCGTTTTGCGTCCGGATGGAACGCTCTGGCTGAACATCTCGGACACCTACGCCGGAAAGGGCAATCAGGGCGATTTCATTGACCCAAAGAACCCCAACGGCAGAAACGGTCAGGCTGTGGCTCTCAACAACAAGGTTGAGGGCTGCAAGCCGAAGGACATGATCGGTATTCCGTGGATGCTTGCTTTTGCCCTCCGCGATACCGGCTGGTATCTGCGCAACGACATCATCTGGATGAAGGATAACCCCATGCCGGAGAGCGTCAAAGACCGCTGCGCCCGCTGCTATGAGCATATTTTCCTGTTCTCCAAGTCGAAGAAGTATTTCTTTGACTACAAGGCAATCTCCGAACCGATTGCCCCCGCAACGGCAGAACGCCTCAAGCGCGGCATGAAAGGCGGCAACAAGTACGGCAAGCCTGTTCCCGGTCAGCCTCAGCCGCAGTACATCAACCGCCCGCGTGAGCATGGTGAGATCAAGGACGCAGACATCAATCCGCTCCGCAATAAGCGCGATGTCTGGAAGATCAACACCGTCCCCTTCAAGGGCGGTCACTATGCCGCCTACCCTCCAAAGCTGGTTGAAACCTGTCTTCTCGCCGGTTGTCCAGAAGGCGGCATTGTGCTTGACCCCTTTATGGGAAGCGGCACAACCGGCATGGTTGCTTCGCAGATGGGGCGTCATTTCGTGGGCATAGAGCTGAACCCTGAATACACCGAGCTTGCCTACAAGCGGATTGGAGGTGAAATCTGATGTGCAAGGAACCGGAACTCAAAGCCCGCGACAAGGTTGTTCTGCGGATGAAGCGGGAGGGCGCGGTTGAGGAAAACCTGACGGCTGGCACCGAGCAGCGCGTGTCCAAACGTCCGGAAGATGCAGAGCTGGTGAAGCCCGCTGAGACAGCCGAGCCTTCCGAGGCACTTTCACCGGAGGAACAGAAAAAGGTGCAGATGCGCCGTCAGCAGCATCAGTTTCAGGCGGAACACGCTGAGGATAATAACACTCAGCCGCCCTCGGAAACGTCCGTCACAGAAGAGAAAAGGGCAGAAAATCCACCCCAGAATGCACCTGAACCGCTGCCCTCGGAAACGCCGTTCAAGCCCCCTGTTTTGGAGCAGCACGGCGTTTCATCGCATACCGGCACGGTGATTGCCGAAACGGTTGTCACCCACAAGCTGCGCAAGACCTCTGCGGTTGAAGCCGTTGATGCAGATGCCGTTCTCACTCAAGCGGCGGAGACTGCCTCTGCAAAGCCGCTCTCGGACGATGCCGTCCCGCCCGCGAAGCGGATGCAGAAGCTCGAAAGAAAGTCAGAAAAGGCGCATGAGCGTCTGGATGCTGCCCGTGAAAAGCTGCCCACGCACAAGGTTCTCAAGAAAGAGCGTGTCTTTGATGAAGAGACCGGAAAGGGCAAAACCCGCCTTCATTTTGAGGATGAGCTGAAAAAGCCCAAGAGCAAAGGCAAGCTGCAATTTGAGGCAGATAAAACCGTCCGCAAGGTCGGTGACACCCTTGTTTCCGGCATTCACGGCAAAATCCATGAGGTCGAGCAGGAAAACTCGGCGGTTGAGGCGGCGCATAAAACAGAGATTGCCGTTGAGACCGCTGCGAGGCATTTCCGTCATCATCGGGAAAGCAGCGTCAACAAGCCTTATGAGAAGGTTTCCAAGCTGGAACACAAGGCGGATGTAGCTGACGCCAAGCTCCAATATGAGAGAAATCAGCAGGAGCATCCTGAGATGAAGAAGCAGAACATGAACAAGCACTACCAGAAGCAGAACATCAAGAAGGAATATGCCGCTGCACGGAATGCCGGTTCTCAGACCGCCGGGACTGCCACAAAGAATACCGGCAAGAAGCTCGGTGAGAAGGCGTCCGACAAGATCAAGGAGTTCTTTGAGAAGAACAAGAAGGTCTTCATCTGGATCGGCGTCGGAATTGCCCTTCTCGTTTTGCTCGGTGCCGGAATCAGCTCGTGTTCGATGCTCACCTCTACCGGCTCGTCGGTCATTGCGTCCTCTTATCTCAGCGAGGATGACGCGATGCTTGGCGCGGAGGCGCAGTATTGCCGGATGGAGCAAGAGCTGCAAAGCTATCTGGATAACTATGAAGGCACTCATGACTATGACGAATATCACTTCGATCTGGATGATATTGAGCATGACCCCTATGTGCTGATCTCCATTCTCTCGGCTCTCCATGAGGGTGAGTTCACGCTGGATGAGGTGCAGGGTACGCTCCAAATGCTGTTTGAAAAGCAGTATATCCTCACAGAAGAGGTCATCGTCGAAACCAGATACCGCACGGAGACCGACACATGGACGGATGCAGACGGCAATACGCACACGGAAACCTACCGCGTCCCGTATGACTACTACATCTGCAACGTGAAGCTCGAAAACTTCAATCTCTCCCACGTCCCGGTCTACATCATGTCTCAGGAACAGCTCTCCATGTACGCGACGTATATGTCGGTGCTGGGCAACCGCGAGGATCTGTTCGGTGATTCTCCCTATGTGGACAAGTACATTACAAATCCTCCCGCCGACTACGATGTCAACCCGGAATACCTGAACGACGAGAAGTTTGCGACACTGATCACCGAGGCGGAAAAGTATCTCGGCTATCCGTATGTGTGGGGCGGCTCCAATCCCGACACGTCCTTCGACTGCTCCGGCTTCGTCAGCTACGTTCTCACAAACAGCGGGCTTGTGAACACCGGGCGGCTTGGCGCACAAGGGCTTTACAACGTCTGTACGCCGGTTTCAAAGGCGAATGCACAGCCCGGTGATCTCATCTTTTTCGTCGGGACGTATGACACCCCCGGTGTGTCCCACGTCGGCATTTACGTCGGTGATGGGGTCATGATCCACTGCGGCGATCCCATTCAGTACACATCCATCAACTCTTCCTATTGGCAGCAGCATTTCTACGCCTTCGGAAGACCCGCCTATTAAAAGAAAGGAGTTTTTCATGAATCCCAAGTATCAGAAAGTCCTCTCCGACATCGAGAAGGCTGAAAAGAAGAAATCCGAAATCGAAGGTCAGCTCAAGGAGCTGTACGACAAAAAGACAGAGCTGGAAAACCTTGAAATCATCAATACCGTGCGCTCTATGGTGATGGACAAGGATCAGATCATGGCGTTCCTGTCTTCCATGAAGGGCGGCACCAAGCCCGCTGAAAATACGGAGGTAATCGACAATGCGTAAGAAGTTTCGTTTTCTGACCATCCTTGCGGTCTGCGTCATGGTTCTGTCCTGCTTCTCTGTCACGGCGTTTGCCTACGCCGATGATACCGAGCAGAACCTTCCCGTTACGGAGGCAACTCAGCCCGAACAGCAGCCCGCAGTCACTCCCGCGCCGGAAAAGCCGATGGGTGAGCCGATTGACGATGAGGGCAACGCCTACACCCGCGACTTGCTCTATGACAAGGCAACCAACAAGCAGTTCATCACTGTCCAGACGAAGAACGGCAACACCTTCTTCATTGTCATCGACTACGATGCGCCCATCAACGAGGATGAGGAACAGTATCAGACGTACTTCCTGAACATGGTCGATGAGAGCGATCTGCTTGCGCTGCTGGATGATGACACTGCGGCTGCGCTGACCACCTGTAACTGCAAAGAGAAATGCGCTGCCGGTCAGGTCAACACCGACTGCCCGGTCTGCAAGACCAACATGAGCGAATGCACCGGCACAGCCCCCGTTACACCTGAGCCGGACAAGGATGCGGAAACCGAAGTGCCTGAGACCAAGCCCGAAAAGAAATCCAACGTCGGCATGATCCTCGTCATCTTTGCCCTTGCCGGTGCTGCGGGTGCAGCTTATTACTACATCAAGTTCGTCAAGGGCAGAAAGCCAAAGGATGAGGATATGGACTTCTTCGACGATGAAGGCTACGAGGAAGAGCCGTACATCAACGAGGATGAAGAGCCGCAGATCGCGGAGGATGCTGAAACGGATGGTGATGAAGATTGATCTTAGTCATTGCTGAAAAGCCCAGCGTTGCCCAGTCCATCGCAAAGGTGCTGGGCGCGACGTCCCGCAAGGACGGCTACATGGAGGGCGGCAATTACATCGTTTCGTGGTGTTTCGGTCATCTGGTGGAGCTGGCAGACGCCAGCTCCTACGATGAGCGGTATGCCAAGTGGCGGTATGACGATCTGCCCATTGTTCCGGAAAGCTGGATGTTTGAGGTCACAAAGGACAAAGCACAACAGTTCAAGGTGCTGTCCTCTCTTATGAAGGACAAGCGCGTCACCGAGCTGGTCTGCGCAACCGATGCAGGGCGCGAGGGTGAGCTGATCTTCCGGCTGGTCTACAACAAAGCCGGATGCACCAAGCCCTTCAAGCGTCTGTGGATCAGCTCGTTGGAGGACTCCGCCATCCGCGAAGGCTTCCAGCATCTCCGGGACGGCAAAGAATATGACCGTCTCTATGAAGCGGCACTCAGCCGCTCGAAGGCGGACTGGATTGTCGGCATCAACGGCACCCGCCTTTTCACCACGCTCTATCACAAGAAGCTGGTGGTCGGGCGCGTCCAGACGCCGACCCTTGCAATGCTGGTGGAGCGTGACGGGAAAATCTCCACGTTCCATAAGGAGAAGTATTTCAACGTCCACGTCGGCAAGGGTGATCTGACCGCCGATCTGGAAAAGGTCAAAACCGAAGAGGAAGCAAAGAGAATTGCGGCGGCTTGCGAGAAAAAGCAAGCCGTCGTTTCTTCTCTCAAGCGGGAGACGAAAACCGTCAATCCTCCGAAGCTCTACGATCTGACCACCTTGCAGCGCGAGGCTAACCGATACTACGGCTTCACCGCCCAGCAGACACTCGATCTCGTTCAGACGCTCTACGAAAAAAAGCTCCTGACATATCCGCGCACGGACAGTCAGTTCATCACGGATGATATGGAGGACACTGCCCGTCAGGTCATTTCTATCGTCTGCCGCCAGTTTCCGCTTTTCTCCGGTGTTTTGGTCACTCCGGACAT
Organism: Clostridiaceae bacterium; assembly: GCA_009911355.1. Classification (GTDB taxonomy): domain Bacteria; phylum Bacillota; class Clostridia; order Oscillospirales; family Butyricicoccaceae; genus QXXE01. The sequence goes on from QXXE01000012.1 coordinate 31,487, forward strand.
TGCCCGCGTGACCGACAACAGCAATGTTACAGATCACCACGCCATTCTCCCGACCGTCCAGCTTGAAAAGCAGGATGTTTCCGCGCTTCCTCAGTCAGAGCAGAAAATCCTCAATCTTGTTGGGATGCGCCTTCTGTGTGCGACCGGCGAGAAGCACACCTACGCAGAAACGCAGATCTCGCTCTCCTGCGAGAGCTATACGTTCAAAACCAAGGGGAAGACCGTCGTTCAAAACGGCTGGAAAGCCATTGAAGAGCTGTTCAAGGCTTCCCTCAAGACGAAGGAAAAGGATGATCCCATGAAGTCCCTGCCCGAAGTCCACGAGGGCGATGTTCTGGATGGTGTGTCCGCCAGCGTCACCGAACACTTTACGACACCCCCGAAGCAATACACGGAAGATACGCTCCTGTCTGCGATGGAGACCGCCGGAAACGATCAGTTTGACGATGACACCGAGAAGAAAGGTCTCGGAACACCCGCGACCCGCGCCGGTATCATTGAAAAGCTGGTGAAATCCGGCTTTGCAGAGCGTAAAGGCAAATCCCTCATTCCCACGAAGGACGGCTGCAACCTTGTCTGCGTCCTGCCGGAACAGATCACTTCTCCCGCAATGACGGCGGAATGGGAAAACACGCTCATGGAGATTGAACGCGGCAAGGCAGATGCGGACGCCTTCCTCAGCGGCATTGTCCGGATGACCGGGGATCTCGTGAAAGCCTATCCGTTCCTCTCCGATGCCGAAGCCCAGCGTTTCGGCACGGGTAAGGAGGAAATCGGCAAATGTCCCCGCTGCGGCTCTCCGGTCTATGTCGGCAAGGGCAACTTCTACTGCTCGAACAAGGACTGCTCCTTCTGCCTGTGGGAAGACAACAAGTTCTTTTCCAGCAAGAAAAAGAAGCTGACCAAGAGGATTGCAAAGGAGCTGCTGGACAAGGGCTGGTGCCGCGTGACCGGGCTTTACACGCCGAAGAAGCCTCAGCTCTACGATGCGGTGATCCGGCTGGATGACAGCGGCGGCAAATACGTCAGCTTCAAGATGGAGTTTGATCGATGACCCACCCAAAGTATGTTGCTTCATGCAGCGGAGGCAAAGACAGCGTAGCGACGCTCCTGCTGGCTGCACAGCACAATGAGCCGCTTGACGAGGCGGTTTTCAGCGAGGTCATGTTCGACAAAGACACAAGCGGCGAAGTCCCGGAACACCGGGACTTCATTTATGACCGACTCAAGCCCTTCTGCGAAAAGGAGCTGGGCATCAAGTTACCATTCTCCACGCGGACAAGACCTACGATGAGGTGTTCCATCATGTCATCACCCGCGGACCGCACAAGGGCGAGGTTCGCGGCTTTGCATGGGCTGGTATGTGTGCAGTCAATCGAGATTGCAAAATCCCGCCAGTCCGCAAGTACAATGCCGCACTCTCACCGGACACTGTGAGCTATGTCGGCATCGCGGAGGATGAACCAAAACGACTTGCGCGTCTGGACGGTGTGAAGAATGTCAGTCTGCTTGCCAAGCATGGCATGACTGAGGTTGACGCCTACAAGCTCTGTCAGGAACACGGGCTGCTCTCTCCAATCTACGCTCACTGCCGGAGGAACGGCTGCTGGTTCTGTCCCAACGCCAGTGACTCGGAGCTGCTGCACATGGTCACAAATTATCCGGAGATGTTTGACCGGCTGATTGAATGGGAGAAGGAAGACAACATATTCCATCGTCGAATGACACGCAGAGAAACCCCGTCTGAGGTAAAGGCTCGTTTACTGAGCAAATCCCAGACGGGGTTTTCTTCGCCCAAAAGCAAATAAGAAATGGAGGTTTGAGATGGCTGAAAACAAAAATGCACAGCAAGTCCGCGAAATCACGGACAAGCTGGAACAGGGCATCAAGGAGCTTTTTGAATCCGAGCGGTTCAAGGAATATCTCCGCACGATGTCCAAGTTCTACAACTATTCCTTCAACAACACGCTGCTCATTGCGATGCAGAAGCCGGAGGCAACCTATGTTGCCGGTTATACCTCGTGGCAGCGCAACTTTGACCGTCAGGTCATGAAGGGCGAAAAGGGCATCAAGATTCTTGCACCCGCGCCGTATAAGGCGCAGGAAGAGCGTGAGAAGCTTGATCCTCTGACGCAGAAGCCGGTGATCGGCGCAGATGGGAAGGCTGTCACGGAAACGGTTGAGGTCCTGCGTCCCGCCTTCAAGGTGGTAAGTGTCTTTGATGTTTCCCAGACGGACGGCAAGGAGCTTCCGGACATTATCGTCGATGAGCTGAAAGGCACCGTCGAAAACTACGAGGCGTTCTTCGATGCGCTCAAGCAGGAATCTCCCGTCCCTATTTCCTTTGAGGATATTCCGGGCGGCGCAAAGGGATTCTTCTCGCCGGTTGAAAGCCGCATTGCCATTCAGGAAGGCATGAGCGAAATCCAGACGGTCAAGACCGCCATTCACGAGATTGCCCACGCCAAGCTCCACGCCGTCAAGCCGGATGAGAAAGCCGCACCCGAAGACAAGAAGGATCGGCACACCAAGGAGGTTGAAGCGGAAAGCGTTGCCTACACCGTCTGCCAGCGTTACGGCATTGAAACCTCGGACTACTCCTTTGGCTATATCGCCGGTTGGTCATCCGGCAAGGAAACCAAGGAACTGAAAAGCTCTCTGGACACCATCCGCAAGACGGCGGCTGAGATGATCGAGGGCATTGACGCCAAGCTCAAGGTGCTGCTGGCAGAAAAAACGCAGTCCGCAGAGAAGGAAGCCGAAGCTCCCGTAAAGGAAACCGTTCCGGAGGAAAAGCCGGAAGTACCCATTTACCGCGAGACGGCGAATTACGCCTATGAAGCCGATGAGCTGGAGTCATATCGTGCTTCTCTCGCTGCAAACGTGGAATGCCGCCGTGCGATTGAGGCGGCAATCAGTTCTAACTACGGAGACAACCGGCTGGATGCGGATGCTGCCGTGAAAAGCGTCCTTGAGCAGTTCTCTCCGGAGCGCGTCCGGTATGTCCTCGCAAACACCATTCAGCAGAAAGACTTTGACGGGCGCATTCCCCAGCCCCTCAAGGAATGGGCGAAGACCGTTGATGTCTGCCCCGAAAACGCCTCCCGCTTCCTTGTGGATAAATCCAATCCCGGACTGACGGCACTTTTCGTCGATGTGTTTCGCCAGCAGACCGAAGCTCAAAAGGATGTCACTTCTGAGAAGGCAACGGAAAGAGACCCGGAGGTCGTTGCATGGGAGAACGATGAGATTACCTCTATTGAGGTAAAAACAGTGGAGGTCAAGTCTCCCTTTGCTCCCTTGCCGGAGGAAGCAGCGAAAGCACCGAAGGCGCACCGACTGACTGCCGAGGAGAAGGAGATCAAAGCCGCCGTCATGGACACGCTCAAGGGGCAGATTGCCTATCACAACGACGGCATGAGGGCAACCTATCGTTCCTCCAATCACTCCTTCAATCTGCTGGCACGGAACGGCGTCAGGATTGAGGGCAACACGGTCACGCAGAACGGTGAGCCACTGTTCAAAATCCATCGCCGTCATGCGGCGCGGAAAACACAGGGCTGCTATCGTGAGCTGATGCCGACGCTGGAATACGTCAAGCAGGAGCAGAAGCAGGAAAAGCCCTCTATCCGCGATCAGCTCAAAGCTGCCGCAAAACAGCAACCGGAGAAGAAATCCCCGGTCAAATCCAAAACACACGACATGGAGTTGTGAGAAAGGAGAAGCATGAAGAAATACACAGATGTTGACATCGTTGCGGAGCTGCAGAAGCTCGTGGACAGTCATGTAGACAGCTACAAGGAAGACTTCGACATCGACAAGCGCATCATCCGCCGCGCCGCCGAAAGCCAGAATCCCGAAGACAAAACGCTGATGTGGTTCTGCCGTCCGCATGGAACGCACTGCCTCAATGAAAATCAGGTCTTTATTCAGGGAACGCGGGATCACAACACCTTCCGTTTCTATGCGGAACAGACCTACGATGAGTGCATTGCCCGCGTCATTATCCCGAAAGCCATTAAGCGCGGCAAGGTCTTCGGAGATGTCTTTGAGATCAACTACCGGGAACAGGCGGCAAATGTGGCGCAGAACTCGGTTGCGCCGGATCATGACCGGCTGACCTTTGCGGATGGCTTTGTGCTGGAAGCCCCCTGCCGCAGCAGCTTCGATGCTGCAATGGCTCTGGTCGGTGAGCATGGCGGCGTCAAAACCCACCGGACACTCCCGAAGGACGCGGATGCTCTGGTGGAAGTGCTGTCCAAGCAGAAAACCCGCCGTGACAGACTGCCGGAGGCGGAGAGGACAGAGGTGCTTTCGCCGCTCCCCGTCGCAGAACTCCGCAAATATGAGGCAGTAAAAAAGGCTCATCCGGACGCGCTGGTCTGCTTTGCTCAGAACGGCTATTTTGAGCTGTACGGCAAGGACGCGGAAAAAGCCGCGCCCTTGCTCGGCACGAAGATCCTTGAGAAGAAGGTGCGCGGCAAGCCCTCCATGCCGGTGACTGGCTTCCGTGAAACTGCATGGGTAGCTGCATCAAAGAAGCTCTGGCAGTCCGGAGCGGATGTCTTTCTCAGCAAGGACGGCGAGACCTTCAAGGAACTCAAAGCCGCAGATTACATTCCTGTCGGCGCGACGCTGAATGTGGACGGCATCAAGTGCAGAATTGACGCGGTTAATTTTGCCGCTGATGAAGTCCGGCTGACCAACATCGAGGACAAGAACCGCCCCATCCGCTTTTCGGAAAGCATCCAGTATGTCCGCTCGTATGTGGAGGATGCCGGTATTGCCGTCTATGACACCGTTCCGAAGAAGTCCGCTGCCCGTGAATCCATCCGCGATAAGCTGAAATCCGCGCAGAAAGCCCCGCCGCCTCACACGCCGAAGCCGCAGAAAAACAAAGGAAAGGATATGGAACTCTGATATGAAGAACTTTACCGTGGAAGAAATCAACCTGATGTGCTGCTTCAACACGTCCAGCCGCAAGCGGCTGATCGACGATATGAAGGGCGTCACCCTGAACGACATGGACGGCGAGATCGCAGAGCTGATGTATAAGACCATCCGGAAGCTCGAAGCCATGACGGACACGGAGTTTGAGGAACTGTATATCATGCCGGACGGCATGGTGGATGACTGAAAGGAGGATGCCTATGCCCGTATTAGACGGTGATTTTGAAGCCTTCGTCACGAACCTTGGCAAGTACAACGAGGGTATGCTGGTCGGTGAGTGGGTGAAGTTCCCGACAACCGAAGAAGAGATGCAGAAGGTCTTTGAGCGCATCGGGATCGGCAAGCAGGATGAGTTCGGTCAGCCCTACGAAGAGTGGTTTATCACTGACTACGAATGCCCGATCTATGGCGTTCAGAAGATGCTTGGCGAGTACGAGAGCCTTGATAAGCTCAACTACCTTGCCGCTTTGATTGACGAGCTTTCCCTGAGCGATCAGGAAAAGCTCGTTGCCATTATGGAGGCTGGCTGCGATGAGGTCAGCGACATCGACGATCTCATCAACCTGACGTTCAATCTGGACTGCTACGACATCATGCCCGGTATCAACGACGAATCCGACCTCGGCTATTATTACGCACACGAAGCTGGTATCTACTCTGAAAAGGATCTCGGTCCTCTGGCAAACTACATCGACTATGAGCGCTATGGGCGCGATATTGCGATGGATGAGCAGGGACGCTTCACCGATGAGGGCTATGTCCGTGTCGCAAGCGAAAGGTGGGACAGGCAGTTTGACGGTGAGCTTGATGACATTCCCGATGAATACCGGATTACCGGCTCAGGGGAAGCCGCCGAGCGTGACAGCACCATCGCCGTTCTCGTCGTTGAGCCGGGAAAGGAGCCTTATGTGAAGGAGATTGACTCGGATCTCAAGTCCTTGCAGCATGAGGTCGGCGGCTGCATCGAGGCGATTTATCCCTACGAAGACCCTGTTGCCTTAGTCTGCAACGAGGAAGGCAAGCTGGAAGGTCTGCCCCTGAACCGCGCTCTGCGTGATGAGGACGGTGACATCTACGACGTTGTTGCCGGAACATTCATGGTAGTTGGCTTGACGGATGACAGCTTCGGCTCTCTGACCGTAGAGCAAATGCAGAAGTTCTCCGACCTCTTCAAAGTTCCGGAGCAGTTTGTTAAGTTGGGCGATAAGATTGTTGCGATCCCCATGATCTCGAAGGAGCAGCAGAAGCAGGAAGCTACCGAGCAGAAGGACTTTGAGATGAATGCCGACACCTCCGGTCTGGCGGTTGCCGGTCATATCGGAACGTGGCACACCATTGACCAGCACGAAGTCAGCGGTCACAGCTTTTATCTGATGGAGCATGACACCTACGGCGATGAAGCTGCCTGTATCATTGTCGATGAGCGCGGCAAGCTCGTCCTTGATGATGTCTACAACGGCTTTGACGATGACACGCTCCGCCTTCTCGACCTTGAGGTCAAGGAAGTGCCGGAAATGCCCGATCCTGCGCTCTCCGTTCAGGATATGAAGGACTACGGCTACGCATGGGCTGGCGTTCTTCCCGTCGGTCAGGAGGTGGCTGAGAAGGCTTTAGAGAAGGGTTGCGAGGTTTACCGCCTCTATTCCGATAACACCGAGGGCTTGTGCGTAGATGCCAAGGAGATTGCCGATCATGCGGCAAAGGGCGGAATGCTCGGTATCAGCAAGGAAAGTTGGATGGCAGCTCTTGAGAAGGAAAACTACCTCAAGGCAGCGGAGATGTCTATGGAGGATGACTACGGCATGATTGATGGGATCATCAACAACGGTCCGAAGGAAGATAAGACCGCTGATGCCAAATTTCCCGAAAAGGGCGAGAAGACCTCCATCATGGATAGGCTCAAGTCTGCAAAGGCTGAGAAGCCGAAGGAGTGCTGCGTTCCGCAGAAGCACAAAGGAGAGATTGATCTGTGAGCAGAAGTCAGAAATGGCGGCAGGAGTGGTCGTTCTTCATAGGAGACAGCGGACGCCGGAAGTATAACCGCTTCTGCGTCCGCTGCGTCCATAGCTGCAAGCAGAGCTTCCGTGCGGATCTCATCGCCTGTCCGCACTTCTCCCGCAAGGCATCGCGGTGTAGACAGTTAGGGGTCGAAAAAGTCTGTGATTGCAAGCCTCAGAGCGACGAGGAATGACCGCCCAGTGTGATTATATTCCCCGCACAGTTCCAGCAATAGAGCGAGAATAAGTGTCGATTTCGGCACTTGTTTGAATGCCCGGAAAACGAACCAAAAGCCTCTGTCGATGCCCAGTTTGGGTGTCGGCAGAGGCTCTTTTTTTATGACATATTATGACATATTCAAAATAGCGGACAGCAGCTCTTGAACCTGTTGCCGGTATTCCGGCTTTATATCCGAAATACGTCTGGCAAGCGCAAGGGCTTCCGCTTCTGGCTCATCGGTCCCAAAGATAATTCGGTCCGCACTGACGCCCAGCAAACGGCAAAGACGCTGCAAGGCTTCAAGAGAAATACCGGAAGCACCACGCTCAATAGCGCTCAGGTGATTCGGCGTCATGCCAAGCATTTCTGAGAGCGTGTCCTGCGTATAGCCCGCCTGTTCTCTTGCCACTTGAATATTGCCGCCGATTTCAATATTGATGTCCTTCTTCTCTCGCATAGCCTCACCACCTTTGCATTTAGTGTACCTAACGGCGGTGTCATTATCCACGGCACGCCGTCGTTAATTTTACTAACGACAATGCGTTGACTGTCCGTGATGAGGGTGATAGAATGGAGTTACCTACCAAAAGAGTGAAAGAAGGGGTGTCATGTCGCGCATTATTGAGTTTAGAAAGTCTGCTCAAAAAGCTGAAAAGCAATCCGTTCAAGGCAAGACTTGTGCGTTTACCGGTCATAGACCGCAGAGTCTTCCGTTCGGCTTTGATGAATCCGATAAGCGTTGTACTTCTTTGAAATCTGTTATGCGGGATCAGATTGTAGCACTCATCGAGAACGAGGGCGTCACGCATTTTATTACCGGCATGGCTCTTGGCGTCGATATGTACGCTGCGGAAATTGTACTCGATTTGAAATCAAAATACCCTCACATTACTCTGGAAAGTGCAATCCCTTGTGAGACACAAGCGATCAAATGGTCTGTGGCTTCACGGGAACGGTATTATAATATCGCGGCAAAGTGTGACAAGGAGACCATGCTGCAACGGGAGTACACGCCGGACTGCATGGACAAGAGAAATCGGTACATGGTAGATCACGCCGATTATATTCTCGCAGTATGGAATGGATGCCCCAGCGGTACCGGGAACACCGTGAGATATGCCCACAAAAAGGGCAAATCTATCATCGTTATCAATCCGGTTTCCCTTGATGTCACGCGGGAATAAGGCAAAAAACCCACTCCTGAATTAAGAGTTGTGAAAACCGTGAAGTATTTCCCGATAGTGAATACACATTGCACTACTCGGTGATTATTGGAAACGTGTACGGCGTATGCTGCCCAGTGAACATCTCCACGGAACACATCGAATTTTCACGGCTTCGTAAAACGGAAAGTGTCACCTTATGAACAGTCCCTTGCCGAGAGAAAAATAAATCGCTGGAAACGGGAACACCCCCGGCACTGTGCGTCTGGCACAGTGTCGGGGGCGTTTTTCCGTGTCTTAGTTATGAGCCAGTTCATTTAGGAGCAGCTTTCGATAGTCCACATCCAAGACGCAGCGATGGAAGTCCATCAGACGGTGTTCGTCGAACAGCTTTTCACAGAGCTTGGTCAGCGGATGATTCATCAGCTTTGCAGAAATGCCAGTCTCGTTGAAAAACCTTGCCCATGTGAAGACCTCTTCTAAATCCTCCTGCCCAAGCGTGGCAGGAATGATGGCGTTGCAGAGGCGGACAATGGGGCTGTCCGCAAATCGCTCTGCCACTTCCCCCGGTGTGCATTCATAGCGGTCACAGTCAAAGGAAAGCGCATCCTCAATTTTAAGATAATTTTCGGTTTCATCCCGCGTTAAGGTTATGTTGTAGTCTCCCATACCGGACGGCACATCAATATTCTCCATGACATCAAGCTCGAAACGGGAGCCGCCGATGATCGCTTCAAAGGAGAAGGACTGACAGATTACTGCTGGGTTTTTGTCTATCTTGTCCTCATTCAGAAATGACAGCGGATTATACTCCGTCAGTTCCCAGCCGATTTTACCTCTCTCTGTTTGCTCGGCAATCTGCTGGATCAGATGTTGTTCTTCTTCGTGCAGATTTTCATTGTACAACATGATACACCTCCGTTTTCTGATTGTCGTTTTTTGGGGGGCTGCTCTATGTTTCCGAAGAGACTGCCGTTTGTATCATCATTCCTTGGCTGAGGGCAGACCTTCGTAAAACTTCCTAAGTTCGTCCAAACTGCTTGTCCGATTTTTGATAGGCAGGGAGTCCCATGTAATGTCATGATAGCGTTCCGGCGGCTCGTCCCGCAGTCTTCGGTCGATAATGCAGACAATGCCGGTGTCTGTGAAATTGCGGATCAATCGCCCGATACCTTGCTTGAGCTTGATAATCATTTCGGGAACGCGGACATCCATCAGGGCATCCTTTGCGACGGAACACTTATACTCGATAATTGGATCGGGGACAGGGAACGGAAGCCGGAAAATGATGACATTGGAAAGGCTTTTTCCTTCAATGCTGATTCCTTCCCAATATGCACCCGTCCCCAGAAGTACGGAGTTCGTATCTTCCTTAAACTCAAGCAGCACCTTGTCCTGCGACGATCCCGGCTGCTGCATCAGGATTTTGTACGGAAGATTTTTCTCACTGAGAATGGAGTAGACCTCTTCCATGTCGGTCTTTGCCGTAAACAGCACGAGTGCCTTTCCATTGGAAATGCTCAGGATCTCAAGCAGCCGCTCCACACCCTTTTCAATGAAGGCTTCATGTTCTCTGGTCGGGTGCGGGAGATCGTCGCAATAGTAGATCATGGCGTGTTCATCGTATGGATATGGGGAAGGCTTTGGCTCGGATAAGCAGCCGCGATCACCAGCGGGAAAGCCGGTATTGCTGATAAAGTAAGAATACTGTTCTTCCAGAGACCCGCTCGTGGCGTTCGTCAGCGTGGCAGAGGTCAAGATGGTTCTTTCATCACCATTGAAGTATAGGCGGCTCACAATTTCTTTTGTGTTTTTAGGGCAATAGACGAGTTCCGTGTTGCTGCCGTGCTGCTCAATCCAGATCAGCATATCATCTATCCGGTCAAGAAGCTCTGAAAGGGACTCGCTGACGGCATCCAGATCATCAGAGGCAGCAAAGGAACGGTTGTTTCTGAAATCCATGCTGGAATAAATCTGAATGCTGGACGAAAGGTTGTGTATGGCGGCGTTCATCTCGGTAAGCAGTTCAATCGCACTGCCGCTTTGGTCAAAGAAAAAGCGGTCAGCGTAGCGCATATCCTGATCTGCATCGTCGATCTGCTTTTGAACTTGTGCTTTCAGGCAGTTATAGAAGGCGATGATTGCGCTCTCTGCCTCTCGCTTTTCACCGGACACACTGCTTTGGTCAGAGGGTCGCAGTTCATAGAATGCGCTTTTAATCATTCCAAAGAGCATACCTTGCCCGAAACGCTCCGTTGTGGCACTCCGCACCTTATCATCCAAGTTGTGCGCTTCATCCACGACAAGCAGATCAGCGGCGGCGTTAATCAGTCCGTCCTGCCCGCGTCGTAGTTTCATGAGATGCTGGGTAAGAAAGTCCTGATTGCACAGAACAACACCGTCCGTGTATTTTAACGATGCACGGACCTTGTAATACTTGCATTTCTTTTCGCAGGAGCCGCAATTCTTCATGCTGAACCGCTGCACGTTTACCTTGTCCCAGACGCCTTGCGGCAAAACCTCCGGGAAATCCTTGCGTTCCTCATACCCCTGCTGGATTCCTTCTTTGAGCGCGTCCGGTGGGTCTGCTTTCGGGTCACACATATACTCGTCTGCGCGTTTGTTGCAGAGATAATGGGTCTGTCCTTTTGCGAGGATGACATCTCTGTTCAGCCCAAGAAGGGGCATTACCGCGTGGACATCGCGCCAGAGCTGTTCTTGAAGCGCAATGGTCGAGGTTGCGATGATGACCGGCTTGTTCATGCGTTTGCTGTACAGCAGCACCGGCACAAGATAGCCAAAGGACTTGCCAATGCCCACGCCAGCTTCAATCGCAAAGTGCTGGTCGTTTATGAGGGCGTCCACAATCTCAAATGACATATCCTGCTGCCCTTCACGCATTTCCAATCCATGCTGCGGGGCTTCATCCCAAAAGAAGGTGCTGACTTGCTCACTCATGGAGTACAGCTCTGCTTTTCTGCGCTTTTTCCGTTCCTCCGATGTATTGAATCCAAAATAGAATCTGTTGTCCATCCACATTCCTCCCGGAATAGAAACCAAGGCTATCCGCGTTTCAGTTCAATGCTGACGTTTCCGTTCTCGTCGATGGTCAGCGTCATGTGCTTGATGTGCTTCTCATAGAACTGCCGCCGCTCTGCGGGAGACATTTCGATCCTCGTGTTTCGCAGAGCTGCATCAAACATATCGTTGACGTTCAGGTGAACGGAGTTGTCAATCCAGCGGTACATCTCCTTGAACAGTGCGTTTTTCTTGATGTCCTCGCTGTTGCCGGAGTAGAAGTCATCCAGATAGCAGTAGAATATCCCGGATTCTGCAAGTGCTGCCTTCATATCCGGTCCGCATTTTTCCCGCTCAATCATGACAAGGAATCTGGCATCCGGTAAGGAAGAGATCAGCCCCCAGTAGTCGGAATCGCTTGAGACGATGACGAAGGAATCCACTTGCTTCTGGTAGTGTTCCTGACAGGCTCTTGCGGTGAGCTTGATGTCTACCAGTGATTTGTTCTGCTTGATCAGCTCAATCATGATATGCTCAACGGGAATGCGGGTGTAGTTTTCAAGAATCCGCCATGCCGTAGCGGTGTGTACGTCATCAAAGAGAATGATCGCCGTAATCTTTTGCATGACCTCATAATCAAGATTTTTGAGCGTGGCACACAGTTTGTACGGGTCGGAGTTTTCGCAGTCCACCACCAATACGGTTTTCTCGCTGTCATCTATGAAGTCGTAGATATTGTTTTTTACAAAAGCCCCTGCATCAGAGACTTTACTGTATTCCGTGAAGGCGTCGCAATGCCATTGATAAAGCAGGGTAGCAAACTTCTTATCATTATAGAGGACATTACCCTCGTCCATCGGTACCCAGTTGATATACATTTGATAGGGGTAGTAGGAGAGACTTGCGTAATAAATATCGGCAGCATCTTTCGTTCCGTCCTCTGTCAAACCGTTTGGCATGATGAACAGCTCTTTTATGTACGCCCAGTTAATCCAGATTGGAAAGAGGCTCTTGCAGTTGTTAATGCGGTCTGAAATCAGCCGGTTGATCTCGATAATGTGGTGGCAGAGCTTTGTACTCGACTTTTTTATAAAGCTGATTCCGTCATTTGAAAGCTGCTGCATACTGGAAGCCGGGATGATCTCTGGCATTGAAAGCAGCCCTCGATACTCCATTCGCATGATGTCATTTATTTTCCGGTAGTTGCGCTCAATGGCGGTGCGGATGATACATAGATTACGAATGATACGGGCATTTTTATCCTGTTCAAGCCGGTTGTATATCTCTATCTTCGGCGGCTCGTGTTCATTTTGGAAAATACGAAGCGGGACGCCGATCAGGTAAGCGACCTTTGACACAAGCTCATAGGTGCTGTCTTTGTAGGCAATCTGTTCTCCGGCATATTCGATTCCATTCAACATGACTGAATTGCCCATGATCTACTCCTTTCTCGTAGGGGAGTTAAGCGGTCATTACATTGTCCGTCCACATCTCACACTGGCTCATGACAGTCTGGACAGCATCATCCATACCCTCTGGCGGATATTTGTGTTTTTTCAGCAACCTTTTGACCAGGCGGCGCATTCCAGCTCTTGCGCTCTCTTTCTTTTGCCAGTCTATTGTCTGGTTTTTGCGAAGCAAATCTGTCAGTTCTTTCGTGATAGCAATAAGCTCGTCATGCTCGTAAAAGTCCTTGATTGCTTGCGGCTTTGTGAGGGCATCATAGAAAGCAAGCTCGTCCGCTGTCAATCCGAGTTTTTCACCCTCGGCGGCAGCAGCGGCAATGTCTTTCGCCAGCTTGAGTAATTCTTGAATGACTTCCTCGTTGGTCAGCATTCCGTTCAAATAGCGGTTCATTGCGCTCTGAATGATTTCGGAGAACTTTTCAGACTTGACAATATTTGTTCGACGGTAAACAGAGACCTGTTCGGAAATCAGTTTTTTCAAGAGTTCGACTGCAAGATTCTTCTCCTTCATGTTTGCCACTTCTTCAAGAAACTTCGGATCGAACAACGAAAACTCAGTCTGGACATCGGAGAAGAGGTTGATAACACCTTCGCTCTTGATGCTGTGCTTCAAAAGCTCGTTAATGCGCTCATTTACTTCCGGAAGCGTAAACTTCTTTCCGGTACCGCCTGAAACCAAGCGCACGGTCATTGTTCTTACGGACTCGAAGAAAGCTGCCTCCATGCGAGTTTGCTCGTCTACCAAGCTGCTGCACAGCGAAAGTGCCTGCTTGAGAAGCAGGGCTTCTTTGATAAACACATTCTGTGTCTTCTCATGGTCGGGAAGCTCGTACTCTGCAACACTCTTGCCGAGTATGAAGTTCACTCCGCCGCTGATGAGCTTCGCCCTGTCGAGGTCGCTTCCGGTCATGAATTTCTCATAACTGAATCCGTGGAACAAATCTCTGCAAATAGAGAGCTTTTCAAGGAACTTCGGATATGCAGCCTTGCTTACATCTGTATCACCATAGTTCTTCTTGTCTCTGGCAGTATAGTCGTTCATTGCCTGTTTCAGTGCAGCCGCAATACCGACGTAATCGACAACCAAACCGCCTTCTTTATCTTTGAAGACACGATTGACGCGGGCGATAGCTTGCATCAGGTTGTGTCCAGCCATCGGCTTATAGACATACATCGTAGCAAGGGAGGGAACATCAAAGCCGGTCAGCCACATATCCACGACGATGGCGATTTTCAGCGGAGAGTTGTTGTCTTTGAATTTCCGCGCCATATCGTCCTTATGAGCTTTGTTGCCGATAATCTCACGCCATTCTTCGGGATCGTTATTGCCTTGCGTCATGACCACTGCAATCTTTTCCGTCCACGCTGGGCGTAGCTCAAGAATGCGCTTATAAATCTTCATTGCTATGGGACGCGAATAAGCAACGATCATCGCCTTGCCGGTTAGGATATTCTCACGGTAATTCTCGTAATGATCAAGAATGTCATTTACCAAGGAATTGATCGTCTGGTCGGCACCGAGGATTGCTTCCATCTGACCAAGTTCCTTTTTGCTCTTTTCAATGACATACGGATCGGCGTTGTCAGCCATAATGTCATACTCATTATCGATCAGATGGAGGGTGTTCTCGTCGAGTTTCAGGTGAATCACACGGCTCTCGTAGTAGACGGGTCTGGTCGCGCCATCTTCAACTGCCTGTGTCATATCATAGATGTCGATGTAATCACCGAAGACCTCTCGTGTACTGCGGTCTTTTGTGGAGATCGGTGTTCCGGTGAATCCAATGTAGGTCGCATTAGGAAGCGTGTCTCTTATAATGCGGGCAGTGCCGATAACGGTTTTCGCCTCGACTTCGCCGTTGTCCTTCTGCTTGACCACAACCTTCTCATTGAGACCATATTGCCCACGATGCGCTTCATCAGCCATCACGATAATGTTCCGACGCTCCGAAAGAGCTTCGTTGCTTTCTTCAAACTTCTGCATGGTCGTGAAGATTATGCCGTTTGCCTGTCTGTTTGCAAGCAGTTCTTTCAGATTCTTGCGGCTCTCAGCGTGCTGCGGCGTTTGCCGGAGGAAGTCCTTGCAGCGGGCGAATTGTCCGTAAAGCTGGTCGTCCAGATCGTTACGGTCGGTAATGACAACGATAGTGGGGCTTTCTAACGCTTCTTGCAGATAATGAGCATAGAAGACCATAGACAACGATTTTCCGCTGCCCTGTGTATGCCAGAAGACGCCACCCTTACCGTCCGTCACGGTTGCGTGTTTTGTAGACTCAATCGCCTTTTTGACTGCGAAATACTGATGATACCCGGCGAGTATCTTGAAAGTATTCTGTCCATCCACATTAAAGCAGATGAAGTTTTTCACGATGTCAAGGAAGCGGGTCTTCTCAAACAGTCCTACAAAGAATGTGTCAAATGATGCGTGTTGCGTATTCTCATAGCTGCCGTCTGTTGTTTTCCACTCCATAAAGCGGTCTTCGCCGGACGTGATTGTACCAGCCTTTGAAGTGGTCAAGTCGCTCATGACACATACCGCATTATAAATGAACATAGAGGGGATCTCATACATATAGTTCCGGAGCTGGCGGTATGCTGCGGAAGCATCGGTTTCTTCGCGGGACGGAGACTTCAACTCCACAATGACGAGTGGGAGACCATTGACAAAGAGAATCACATCTGGTCTTTTTTCGGAGTTCTCAATGAAAGTCCATTGATTCGCAACTGTGAACTCGTTACTGGCAGGATTTTTGAAGTCTACAAGGTAAACAAGGGTAGAGCGTTCTTCACCCTTGTCATAGTATTTTACCGGGACTCCGTTTTGGAGGTAGTCCATAAAGACCATGTTCTTCTGCAAAAGCGTTCCGGTTTCAAAGTTCTTGAGCTTATAGATTGCCTCCGTCAGAGCGTCCATAGGCGGGCTCTTGTTGATCCGCTGCAAGGAAGGTAGCAGAACATCCTCATAAAGCGGCGAGTGATAATCGCGCTCCACGTCCGGTCCATAGATATAGTTATAGCCCAGTTCTTCATTGAGAAGCTGCAAGACAGCGTTCTCGTAATTTGATTCTGTAAAATATCCTGCCATAGTTTGTCACTCCCTTTTACGCCAGACTCGCCCCGAACTGATCCAGCGTGTTTTCTGCATCTCTGTCAGTGACGGGCTTATTCATCGCTTTTTCAATTAGGTTTAGAAGGCTTTTTGCTCTGTCGATGAAATAGCCATTGAAGTCATCTGCCTTCAATTCTGCATAGTTGATAAAGTGCGATTCCACCCGTGCTTGCAACTCATTCTCGGTCAGTCCATCAACCTTCTTTAGAATTGCCCCCAGATACTCACTCGGCGCATTTCCGCCAATCGAGCGGTTGGTGGCTGGAAGAATCGGGGTCTTGTTAATGATGGAATTATACCGTTCGCGCTTGATGCCCATTTTCTCGCAATATGCTTCGGGGAATATATGGTGAATATCCGGAGACTCAAGCATACTGTTTACAATGTCAATCGTCGTGTTGTTCATAAAGTCACGACACTTCTCCTTGTAAAGAAGAGCCATTATACCTTTATATGCCGCGCTCAAGCGAGTTTGAAGGGTTAGCAGCCGCGTAGAAGAAAAGACTGCGCTGTTAATCGTGTGCATTGCATTCGGACGTCCATTGACCTCTTCAACCATGTCCTCAATGTCATAGGCATAGCGGGTTTCGTTCGCACCGCCATACATCTCACCCAAAATCCCGCACCAATACCACCGAGAAAGAGTTTTGATTGTGTTTGGCTCATTGCATTTGGATTTTCCGAGAACAGCGCAGATTGCCGCAAGTGGAATCAACTGCGTTGTATAGGGCAAATCTCTTTGACGGAAAACGCACTGATCACGAAGAAGAAACTCCTTTGCGATTTTGAACCCAGACAGCACTGCATCCCGGTTCGCTATGTACGATTCATAAGGAAGTCCCAGAACATCTTTCTTTTTGCAGGAGATTGTGTTTGTCTTTCCAGACTGCTTGTTCAAATAGCTTGTATAGAGACAAACCGTTGTCAGGAAGGTAGTCTCATCAATCCCATCGAACAAGTCTGTTCTCAGCGTGTCACCGAAACCGCAAATTGTATTTCGACACTGCACCCAGTCTTTTCTCAGGTCAAAGTCTCTTGTGGCATAAGTTGCGGTAACAAGCTCAAACACCGTGAGAGGAACACCGCCAGTATTGACGTTCTCAAACACCTTGCACACTGCCTCTCGCGGCGTGGACTTGTCCAGTGTAATCACAGGCAGCTTATACCCGGAAATTGTATTCAGCACATCCGCTTGGAAACGCTTGAACTCGTCCATTGCTTCCGGCTTCATTCCGTAGTGCGTCATGTAGCCCATGAACCAGTCCATAACTGCGTTGCTGTCGAATACGATATTGACCGGAAACAGCTTGTTCTCGTATTCATATTCTCTGGTGGAGAGATCGAGCTTCACATCCCGGTCAAAGTTCTCTTTAATCTTACGGTCTTCGGGGATGGAGAGGACAGCATCAAAACGATCCTCATCATCGTCGAGGCACTTCTCCATTGAGAGATAGTAATAACGCTTAATAGCCTTGCCTTTTTCTGTTTTGGTCGAGACCGGCTCTTTAGAGGATGTTGCCTGATAAATTGAAGTAAGCCGCTGCTGACCATCGAGAATCAAATGCTCCGGCTTCACAGAAACGCCTTTTACGCCCGTAATTGTACGGTATTTGAATTGGATGTCCGGATTGCCGTATTGCAGCCGCATGATGGCACCCATAGGATAACCCTGTGATAAGCTGGCGATAATGCCTCTAATTCGGCTATCATCCCAAGTCCAGTCGCGCTGAAACTCCGGCAACTGCATTGAGCCGGACTTAACTTCCGCTAAAAGCTGACTTAGGTTTGTATCAAGAGATTGTGGTGAAATAATCACGTCTGCGCCTCCTTCATTGAGTCTTACTGATCGGACGAGCCCAGTCTGCTTTCCAAATCTGAAATATCACTGCGTATGGAAGAGATGTCCGACTCAATATCTTCGATTCTCGAAGTTAATGTTATCTGCTGAAATTGAATATCCTCGATCTGCGCGTATAAGCCACGCATTGCCAAAATTAGCTCAACCATCAGCCCCTTGTCATCAAGGGAGAGAAGGCGTTCTTTTTCAGTCTGTATCTTTTGAGCCTCCTGTTGAAGCCGCTCTTCCTCACGAGCTGCTTCTGCTGCGGCTTTCTCAAGACGAAGCCGTTCCTTTTCAAGCCGCTTTTTCTGGCGCTCGTCTTTGCTTCTTTTCAAGCTCTCCTGAACTTTATCAAACATGGTATATCCTCCATATCAGGTAAACGATAATTTATCTGATTTGCTGCAAACGATTTATCAAGAACAATTTGGCGATGTTGGCTCGGAATCAGTTCAGGGAAGTCTTTCTGATTTATGCTCATATTCCAGAGATAGAGTGTCTGTTTCCCGTTTGAATGCCAGCACCTACTTCTCAACGGAGAATATGCTGCCAAGGAAGGCGGGAACAACCGAGGCTACAAGCCTTCCAACTACGCCGCAAACCACCGCTTGTCATAAGGGTGATACCTTGATCTCTAATATTCGTCCTTATTTCAAAAAGATTGTCTATTGTGAAGACGAATGCGGTTGTTCAACTGATGTTCTTTGCTTCACGCCTACTCAACCTCAATATGCAGCTTACTTATTCAGCACACTATATGCAGACAAGTTTTTTGCCTTCATGGTTGCAGGATCAAAAGGAACTAAAATGCCCCGTGGAGATAAGCAGCAAATTATGTCCTATCCTGTTGTGCTTCCGTCTGATGAGGAACTTGGTGAGTTCAACGATCTTGCATTGCCCATTCTCACACAGATCCATTCTAATAGATGTGAGAATAAGCGGCTTTCCGTAGCGAGAGATGCCCTTTTACCAAAACTAATGTCCGGCGAAATTGATGTGTCCGACATCCAGCTCTAGGCCGCTGAAATATGGGGAAGAGAAGCGAAATTATCGTTTAGCTTTTGGTTGTTCTCAATTTTATCATCCAGTGATGAGAGAACAGCGGCTATCCGTTTCTGGTTGTTCAGATCCGGTAAGGCGATTTCGACCTCTCCAAGAAGTTTCGTATTGATAGAAGGCATGGTCGCGCCTACTGCAATATTCCGAACAAACTGCTTGGTTTCTTCTAAACAGAAATAATAATATAGGTACAGAGAATCAACCAGTTCAGTTGGGCGGACTCGTAAGCAACGTCCCGAGAACATCCATCCGTCGTGTGATTTATCAACATAGGAACAGCGGTCAACAGACCCAACTCGGCTGAATACAATATCGCCAGTTGAAAGAGTATACTTAATCAACCGCGCTTTATCGCTGTCGGAAACTCTGGGGAGATTTTGCTCGGTGAATACTCGGTTCCCAAGATGTTCAACAGTGACAATAGGGGTTCCGGTTTCAACGTAGTCTTCTTTGTGGAGTTGGCTTCCGAACGGACCAGTCTGTATGTCTGCGATGGTTTTAAGTTGCGTCATCCTCATTTTCATCCCATCCTATCCAATGTATTTTCTATGTGCCAGCTTCACATTCTGTTGTTTCACCATTGCATAGTGCATGGTGGTGTCGATTTTCTGATGCCCTAAGAGCTGCTGGACTTGCTCTATGGGCATTCCTTTGTCTATGGCAGTTGTAGCCAGTGTACGCCTGAACTTGTGAGGGTGAACCTTCGGGATATTCAGACGCTTTCCCAGCTCCCGAAGGCGTGTCTCCACTCCGCCAATCATCAATCGGTCAAAGGGCGCTTTCAGTGAAACAAACAAAGCCGGGTTTTCATCGGTTCTGCCCTCAAGATAGTTTTGAAGGTGTATCTTCGTCCTTGCATCGAAGTAGACCAATCGCTCTTTATTACCCTTGCCGATAACAACGCATTCGCGTTCGTTGAAGTTGATGTCTTCGCGGTTTAGCGTGACAAGCTCACCAACACGCATTCCGGAGGATGCCAGAAGATCAATCATCGCCAAGTCCCGTGCTGTTGTGCAGTTGTCACGCATCAGCTCTAACGCTTCATCGGTGTAGGTGTCCTTGACCACCTTTGCAGTCTTGACTTTGTGAATCCGGCGTACCGGGCTTTTCAAGATAAAGTCCTCATCCTCAAGCCAAGAGAAGAAGCTGGACAGAATCCGACGAATGTTGTCTATGGTTACTTTGCTCGACCTGCGCTGAACCTGATAGTTGGTCAAATAGCGGCGCAAATCATCTGTGGTGATCTGTTGCACAGCCTTTCCAACTCTGGAAATCAGAGCCTCAATCGTCTTCCGGTAGTAGCTCAGGGTTTTCTCCGAACAGCCTTCGATCCGCTTTGCCGTGATAAATGCTTCGACTGCATCTGTTTCTTCTGCTGGGATTGAGCCACTATCATAGGTGATCGTTGCCCCAACTAATGTCGCAGTCATTGCATCCCGAAGGTGCATGAGCTGTTCGTTGTTGAGATACGGAAGCATTTTTTGCTGTATCTCCGTGATGAGTTGTTCTGTCATTGTCGTGTCTCCTTTCGAGGTAAGAGAACGACATTCAGTGGCAGTCCCTTTTGTAAAACTCTCGCCACTGGTGAGAGCTATTCAGGCGGTAAACGATAATTTAGCGGCTTAGAGCTGGACGGCAGAGACATCAATCTCGCCGGACATGAGCTTAGGCAATATAGTGTCACGAACAAGGGCAAGCTGCTCATTTTCCATACCATTGGCATAGATTTTCGAGAAAACGGTTTGGCAAACGGCATCGAACTTCTCCACCAAGTCCTCCGGTGCAATGACAATAGGCTCTGTTTCAATAAATCCATTGATGTCAAGATTTTTGATGCCTGTTGTTCCATTTTCGTAGGAAAAGAAAATGTCCCGGTCATAGAGGTACTGCCAATAGTAGTACACATACATACTGTAACCAGCACGTGGTTTAAGGGCTTTGCAGAAGTTTGTGCAAACCATTCCCTTATCATACCGAGCAAGCAAAGCGTCTGATACAGCTGCGGCGCGTCCAGTAGATTGTGTCGGGCTACCACCAGAGATTTCAACAACTATATCTCCGTCAACAAGCTGCTTAGCAGCATAGTTCTTTGGCAAGATATAGCGTGTGGGCATTTTCCCCTTATTTCCTGCACGTACTTCCGGAATATCTGCTCCCCGAATGCAGTAAACCATCTCTGTGTTGTTGCCAGAAGGAGAATCTTTGCCCCAATCTCCGCTGATAGTCTTTTCAATGAGATTGGAGAAGGTGCCTTCCTTCCATAATATAGCGTCAGGATTATCAACAAACCACTTCTTAAACAGGGCTTGAGCTTGCTGCCGTAAATTATCGTTTATCTCTTTGTTTACAATCAACTTCCTATCAATAGATTCAAGCGTACCTACGATGGCGTTCTGCTCATCAAATGACACGGGGTAGTTGATCATAATTTCATCTAACAGGCGGTCACGGTTTAGTTCAGTTTGTCCCGTAGAGCCTTCATCCAACTGCAAGACTTCCCATTGGTGCGCTTTAAGAGCGTAACCAAGGAACTTCTGCGTTACCTTTCCGTTTGAACGGATAAGGATCATGTGTCCGTCTATTGTAGTTGCGGACGGAACATCTTCAATTTGCGCAATTCTCCCAGCAGTTCCCGCACCTGTCGAATTGATCAGAATATCATCAGGTTTGACATATCGTTCAGGAGGGACTTTCTTTTTCAGGGTATCATGCAACCTTGAATCTCCATAGCTTATTCGGAAATTCCGATTGCACTTTTGATTGAGAACTCTAATGGTTGTCTCGGATGCTTCTTCTGCATACGAAGGAGCAATTCCTTTGGAAATATACCCAACCAGCTCTCGTAACGGTACCTCATGCCACTCAGATGTCATATCCAATCGCCCCCAGTCGTTCTTTGATCTGAGCTTCAATTTCATGAGACTTAGTGAAAAGCTCAGACAGTTCAGAAGTCAGGCGTCCCATTTTCTCTTCAAACGGCTCACCGTCATCTTCCTGTTCCTCAATGCCAACATAGCGTCCCGGCGTGAGAATGTAATCTTGCTTTGCGATGTCCTGCGTAGTAACAACCGCGCAGAAGCCTTTTTCATCTTCAAGCGTTCCTTCTACAAAGGCGTTGTAGGTGTCGGCAATTTTCTTGATGTCTACATCCGTCAGTTCGCGCAGCTTCCGCGTAACCATAGTGCCGAGTTTCCGTGCGTCGATGAATAGTGTCTTGCCTTTCTGCTTCTTGTTCTTTGCAAGGAACCAGAGCGATACCGGGATCTGCGTCGTGTAGAATAGCTGCGTCGGCATTGCAACGATACAGTCCACAAGGTCAGCATTGATAATGTTCTTGCGGATTTCACCTTCACCGCCGGACTGCGAAGAAAGCGAACCATTTGCAAGCACCATGCCGATACGACCATTCGGAGCGAGATGCCAGATCATGTGCTGCAACCACGCGAAGTTTGCATTTCCAGCGGGAGGCGTACCATACTGCCAACGGACATCATCAACGAGTTTATCCGCACCCCAGCCGGAGAGATTGAAGGGAGGATTCGCCATAATGAAGTCTGCCTTGAGTTGAGGGTGGCAATCGTTAAAGAACGTGTCCGCATTAAACTTGCCGAGGTCGGCTTCTATACCGCGAATGGCAAGATTCATCTGCGCCATCTTCCATGTGGTCGGGTTGGAGTCTTGACCAAAGACGGAAATCTTGTTGATGTTGCCGCCATGATTTTCGATGAACTTTGCGGACTGAACGAACATACCGCCAGAGCCGCAGCACGGGTCATAAACACGTCCATTAAACGGTTGCAACACTTCAACAAGGGTACGTACAACGCAAGAGGGAGTATAGAACTCACCAGCAAGTTTGCCTTCTTGCTCGGCAAACTTGGAGAGACAGTATTCGTATGTCCGACCAAGAATGTCCTTACTGTTTCCATGCTCGATCATCTGAATGTTGGTGAAGAGATCAACCACTTCACCAAGACGCCGCTTGTCCAGCTCTGGACGGGCGAAGTTCTTAGGAAGAATATCTTTGAGGCGCTTGTTTTCTTTCTCGATACTGCGCATTGCGTCATCAATCACCGTGCCAATTTCCGGCGTGTGAGCGGCAGCAGCAATCGCACTCCATCGTGCATTCTCAGGGACAAAGAAGATGTTTTCGGCAGTGTATTCGTCCTGATCCTCTTCAAATCCATCGCCTTCTTCAACCAGTTCCTTGTACTTTGCCTCGAAGCGATCAGAAATGTATTTCAAGAAAATCAATCCGAGAACGACGGACTTGTATTCGGATGCGTCGATGTTTCCGCGCAGGACGCAAGCCGCGTCCCAGATTTGTTTTTCAAAGCCGATATTGCTTGTGTTATTCTCAGCCATTTCAGCAACCTCCAAAGTTATAGTTTCACACTTACTATCCTACAAAAAGAGCTGTACGAAAAACCGGACTTAGTTCTTGTCCGTTCGCACAGCCTCACATATATCTCCGATGTCACAGTTCAAGTAATCACAAATGCGCAGCAAAATAGAGAGGGACACTTCTTCCCCCTTATTCAGTTTTGTCCATGTTCCGGCAGACAACCCTACTTCATGTCGTAGAGAAGCCCTCTTTATGTCGCGTTCCAGAAGAAGCATCCATAGTTTCTTATAGCTTATGCGCACGGCAACCATCCTTTCGCTTGCTTGCATTCAACATCGCTTATAATATTATACCGGATTTCATTCTCAAAAGCAATCCGTTGATGCAGAAATTAAAGAAATAGTTTCAACTTCTCGAACCTTCTCTCAAGGATGCAGGGCATCTCCGGTCAACAGAAGATGCCCTGCTTTTGAAGAGATTATTCGCGCTGTGTGCCGCGCAGATGATCACGGTCATGGTCAGCAGAAGGAGCGAGAAACGTATCAACATTAGACTTGATTGTCTCTATTTGCTTTACTTCTTTTTTGAGCTTCGCACGTTCATCATAGAGTCGCTGCTGCTCGTCAAGAAGTCGCTGCTGTTCCGCTTGCAGTGTCTTCAAGCTCGGCAGTTTTTCATCGCCCTGCATGGCAAGCAGCGTACTCCGCGCCGCCTCAAAGATCACAAGTTCGGCTTCATGCTTTGCCTTGAAGCTCGGCTTGTCTTTCGCCTTCTGGAAGGCGTCATATACGGGTTTTAGGCGCTGGTAGTTGGAGATGTTTTTAATAAGCGGCTGGACTTCCCGCAGACGTGCTTCAACGACTTTCAGTTCCTTGCCGGTACGATCATAGGAGCTGTGAACATCCTCGACCTTCTTCTCAAGATCGGCGTATTGGAGCAAGTTGTTTTCCGTGAGATAGTTGAGCGTCCGTGCCGCTTCCTTGAGGATCGTGAGCTTGGCTTTATACTCATAGCCCTTGCTGTCGATAAGTCTGATCCGCTCCTGAATATCTCCGATGAGAGAGATGCCCTTCGGCACGGTCTGCCTCCGGTTTCTGCGCGGCGTCCGTCCGGCAATCCGCTCCTTGATGCGTTCCTCGGTGTAGTTCTCTCCGATGGTTTTAGACCGGGTAAACCGCTCCTGTCCTTCAGCGCGAAAGGAGATATATTTGCCGGTCTTGATTTCATAACCAGCTTCCTGCATGAGCCGCAGAAAATCATCGTAATCCTTCGCTGTAATGACAAGCCGGTCGATGGTCTGCTTGAGTTTCTGCTTCCAGCTCGTGCCGCGTTTGGCTTCGGTGTACTCCTTGTAGCCCATGCCTTTGTTCTGAGAGGGAGGGATAACAGAGAGACCGTTTTCCTTACAGAGCCGGTCGCTGACCTCGCGCATATCATAGTAAATCCGCTTGTAGCTCTTGTATGCGTGGTAGTCCACAAAGTCAACCGCATTGAAAATCAGATGGTTATGAACATGGTCTTTGTCAATGTGAGTGGTCAGCACATACTCATATTTTCCTCCGAGGATTTCGTCTGCAAACTGCTTGCCGATCTCGTGGGCAAGCTCCGGTGTGACCTCTCCAATTTCAAAGGACTGGATCACATGACGGGCTATGATCCTGACCGGATTCATCCCTTTTTGCTCGGCTATTTTCCGCGTCCACTCAAATTCCCGCGCTGCGGTCTCGCTGGCACAGCCGTAGGACGAGACCAGCAGCTTCTCATCGGTCTTTTCGGGATTCAGAATGTACGCGATTGCCTTGCTCAAAGTTCCTCGGATTGCTTTGATTTTAGTAACTGCCATACCGCGTCCATCTTTTCTTTCAGCTCGTCAATATCGTCCTGATAGAATCGTCCCGTCGAGTTGATCCTGCGGCAGACGGTATTGATGTTCACGCCGATCTTGTTGATTTCGGCGGCGAGCTTTTTCTGCTCCGTGTAGTCCACAACGATGATGTAGCCGTCGATCAGCATCTTCCTTGCATACGCACCGAAGTTCTCCGTGCCGATCATCTCCATCTTCTTTGCAATCGTCCGTTCTTCCTGTGGTGTCAGCCAAATCTTCTTCTGAATGTCTCGTGTTCTTCGTACCATGCTGCGCCCTCCGTCGTAAAGATTAGAAGGGTTTGGGACTATCCCAACAAGCAAAAATCTGATGTTAAGGGCAGGGTCTCCTTAACTGATTTTTCTCCGGTGGGTACTCACCGGATTTGCTTGCTAATCTCCCAAAATCGTATTCCCCGAAGATTCCTCCGTGAAATGTCCCTTCACTTTACAACGGACACAAAAAGGGCGTTTGTTGAGTACCGGATTTCAAAAAAGTCAAAAAATCATTGGATTTCCCATGTGAAAGCCACTGTGTCTGTCACATCAATATCAACCGGCTCAATCTCAGGTGCGGCGCACTTGCTCATCGCCATGAGAGGCTGAATGCAGTCTTCAACATCGTAGCTTGTTCTGGAAAAAACATTGAGTTCGCCCCAGTTGTAGTCGATGTTGAGCAACTGCCCAAGCGTACTGCCTGATGCTTTGCAAAGAATCTCCGCCTTTGCCCTGGCGTTCTCCGTCGCATTGATCAGCAGCTCTTCGCTGACTCTTGCCGGATTTTTCACGGTGAACGCAATGCTGAGTTCTGGTTGCGCCCCACAATCCGCAATCGCAGAAATGACCTTTGCAAGCTGCTTGCTGTCAAAGTCAAAGGCAAGTTTCAAGCGATAGCTGCAAGCATATCCGGCAAACTCTCGCTTGTAATTTCCTTGCCGATCCTTGACATTCTCGTACCTTGTCTGGACATCAAAGCTCGTGGTTTTCAGGTCTTCCTTGCGATACCCAACGCGGACTGCGGCACCTTGCAGTCTTTCGATTCTCTCGGCAGCTTCCGACATTGCGCGGTCATAGGTTTCAGATAAGACTTCAATGTTCAGGGATAGGATGATGTAATCCGGTCTTGCGGAGACATTGCCTGTCCCTTTTACGGTGATTATTCTCATTACTTTCTCCCGTCCTTTCTGGAATTGTAGTCCTCATCAATACGCTTTTTCCAATTCGTACCCAGCGGTACGCTGCATCGGACAGCGGAAACCGCTTCGCTCAGAACTTCATAGTTGAGTTGCGTTCCCTCGCGGTCAGAGTGGTAATTGACCGCTCGATCTGCTCCAATTCCAAAATGCTTTGCCGTCTCAACTGCATCAATGTTTGCACCGAGGAAAAGAAACTCCCAGCCGTACTTTTCCTTCTGTCGCTCAATCATCTTCTTGACCTTCTCGCTGTCATAACGGCGGCTTGCATTCTCCATGCCATCCGTTGTGATGACGAACAGTGTGTGTTCAGGGACATCCTCTTTTCTTGCGTACTTATGGACATTCCCAATGTGATGAATCGCTCCGCCGATAGCATCCAGAAGCGCGGTGCAGCCGCGAACGGAATAGTCTCTGTCGGTCATCGGATCCACCTTCTGAACCGGCACACGGTCATGGATAACCTCGCTCACGTTGTCAAAGAGAACGGTAGAGATCAATGCCTCGCCATTCTCTTTTTTCTGCTTTTCAATCATGGAGTTGAATCCTCCGATGGTGTCTGTTTCCAGTCCGCTCATAGAGCCGCTGCGATCAAGGATGAATACGATCTCCGTCAAGTTCTTTCTCATGTTTTGTACCTCCGTATATAAAAATATGACTGCTTGGTGTCTCACCTTACAGTCATATTGTACTTCGGTATTCACTTCATTTGGTCGCATGGCAAGCGACATTATTCTAAGGACAAGAACAGCTCTCCGTCAATGCTTAGGATGTCATCCATCGGAATCTTCGTGCCGTCCTGCATGGTAATCAGGCGCTCAAAGTCATCAACCTTTATGACTGCGCCGGTTGCAGTTACATACGCACCGCCAGCTTTGCGCTCATCAGGTTTGAAGTAGGTTATTTCAACCTCCGGCTCTTCATCAAGGGCATCCATGAGAAGCTGATACCTCATGTTCAAAGCGGTCAAGGCTCCCTCATCAAGCTCAATCCTTTCGTCGGTCAGACGTCCGGTTTCCTTGATTGCAGAATCATAGCCGGTGAGGGCGGCAAAGGGCGCAAACTGCGCTGCACGATCTGACATCGGCATTTGTGGTCGCGTTTTGGAAACGTGGTGAGGAAGTCCCATGATCTCGTCGTATTTTCCGTTCACGCCTTATGCCCTCCAATCTGCGCATTGCGGTCTTTCGCGGTTGCACCTTCTTCAAGATTCATTGCCTTGAGGATGGCGTTCTTTCCATACTTCTTCTTGATGGCAAGCGTGGCGGCTTGTATCTTCCGCTCACGCTCCAAAGCGGCATCTTCGGCTTTCTGTTTTTCCTCTTCGGCGGCATAGTCGGTAAAGAGGTCGAGCTGGACTGCACCGTCGTTTTTCTTCGGTACATCAGCTTCCGGCAGGACATGATTTGCAACAACATACATACGGCGGACAAGCAGATTCTTATCCACGATCCGGTCGAAGAGTTCTGACACAGCACACATTATTTTGCGAGTAGAGGATGTGTGACCGTCGAGGTTAATAGAGCCGTGCGCCTGTTTCGGAATCTGCCTCCCATAATGATCTGTCTCCACCGCGCCGTGATACTTTGCCCGTCGCGCCGGATCAGTCAGGTTCTCAATGTCGTAGCCAACTGTGAGAACCATCTGGTCGGTGACAAGCCCCTTGTCTACCAAGTCCAGCACAAGCAAGTCCGTCATTTCCCGCACAACCAGCTTCGCCTTCTGCGGCTCATAGGGGCAGTGCAAAACCTGACCAGAGCTGAGGCTGTTGGAGCTGGGACGGTACGCTTTGATTGCTTCAATGGTGGTCGGTTCCCATCCCCACGCATGGTCAATGAGCAATTCCGCATTCTTGCCGAACAGCTTGTAAAGCAAGTCCTCGTTCCGCTCTGAACAGAGGGCAACATCACCCATCGTGAACATCCCATTCTGCTCAAGTTTCTTGGCAATGCCCCGACCCACGCGCCAGAAGTCCGTGAGAGGCTGATGAGACCAAAGCTCACGCCGGAACTTCATCTCATCCAGCTCTGCAATGCGGACACCGTTCTTGTCGGCGGGGATGTGCTTCGCCACAATATCCATTGCCACTTTGCAGAGAAAGAGATTCGTCCCAATCCCAGCGGTTGCCGTGATGCCGGTTGTCTCAAGCACGTCGAGGATGATCTTCATGGCAAGGTCATGTGCCGAGAGCTTGTAGGTGTTCAGGTAGTCCGTCACGTCCATGAACACCTCGTCGATGGAATAGACCACAATGTCCTCCGGCGCGATGTACTTGAGGTAGACCTGATAGATGCGGGTACTGTACTCCATGTAATACGCCATTCGGGGCGGCGCAATGATAAAGTCAATCGCCAGAGACGGGTTTGCTTGCAACTCCGAGAAGAAGTGTGATGTGCCGTCCAGTCTGCGTCCCGGTGCGTCGTGCTGCCGTCCGGCATTTGCTTCCTTCACGCGCTGCTTGACTTCAAACAGCCGCCCGCGTCCGGAGATGCCGTAGCTTTTGAGGGAGGGCGTGACGGCAAGGCAGATGGTCTTATCGGTACGGCTTTCATCCGCAACAACAAGGTTTGTGTCCAGAGGATCTAAGCCGCGCTCCCGGCACTCCACGGAGGCGTAGAAGGATTTCAGGTCGATTGCGATGTAAGTGTGTTGTTTCACCTTCTTTGCCTCCGCTTTCTTCTTAGATCAGCCCTAATGACATTTCATTGGAGCTTTTAATGTTGAATACGATACGCCATTCAATATCACCCTCCACCGGCTCAAAGTGTAGAGAGGAACAAACTGCATGAAGTTTTTCTTTTGAGCTGTCTCCACACACGATTGCGATTGGACCGTCCGCTCCGCCGATAATGCCGATACAAGCAATATCGTTTCGTGCCTCTGGTGCATAGCGGTCAGAGCATGGCGCAATTTCCAAAGGCTTGTCCCCCTCAGCGCAATCACAGATCGTAACATCGCTGTCAGGTTCAGGAGAAAGTGTATAGCTCATAGCAGTAAAATGCGTAGGATAAAACCAGCGGTCAGAACCGTAACGCTTTTCGGAAATTGTCTGCTGCTCTAATTCCTGTACAGTCAATGTGTATTTTTTTCCACTGACCGGATGGAGGAAAGAAAACGAATCACCGGGAGCGTGTGCCTTGAAATGTGGTCCCGGGACACGACACGACTGCTGCTCCATTGTAAGGGAGAGGGCTTTTATTTCAGGACGGCGTTTGCTTGTCCACGGAAAAGCTGCCCGAAAAATCATCCATCCATAGGATGTATCCAAATCATAGTGTTCCAATGCCCACTTTGCTTCCGCTTCATTGATCACCCCGTCTGGCAAACATGGATTAAAGACCACGGAACAGCCGTGGGAGGTCAGCATTGTTTTCCCGTTCAATTCCAAACGAGGAATAAAGTCAAGGCAAAGTGGATTGTCTAAATCTATCTGCATTTGCTGCTCCTGCGTGAAGTATTCGCAGGAGTCGTTTTCGGGGTGTAAATCCCATTTAGTTATGAACTTGCGAATGTCTTCTTCCGGGGTACGCATACAAAAGTCCATGACGAGTCCCTTGCTGCAAGAATACGCCGCAGGAATAACCCAATGATGCCTCGCCCAGTCAAATTGCTTATTCAACCGGATTTCCGTTCCGGCATGGTCTTTTCCCGAATGTCCCCAGAAGTTTCCCTCAAAGTAGACCTTCCACTCAGGCATGGTCGGTTCTGCTTCTGGGTTCATATCAACATCATAATAGTCCTCGGTGTACTTGATCTTACTATAATCAAAAGATGCTTGCAGCTTTTTGATGTATACCCACGGCTGTTCCATAGGCGTCAATTTCATTTTCTCAGCAAGCTCTGATAGCGTTCTTTGCTGATCCTGCGTTGGAGGGTTGTCCTGCAAAAAGGCTTCAAACTGGGCTTTATCCCACATCCACGCCTGTTCCAGCGCTGCCGAATCACTGCAAGCAAGGAGCAACCTCAGAAAGTCTTCAAAATCGTTTGCCAGCGGATGAACAAAATCCGGAGCCGAGTTCATGGGACTGACGGAAAATACCATACCGCCAGAGTCTCGAACAAAGCAGAAGTGGATGCCGTCCACACCCGCCCAGCCAAAAATAGATGCACCTTTTGGCGTGCAAAAGTATGGGTTGTTATCTTCACGACGCTCCACCCCTACGGGCGAAAGGTCAATACCACTTCGCAAAAATTTCTGAAACACTTTATCCATAGACCTTATGCTCCTATTAAACTTTGGTCGAAGGCAAACAGAGCCTCGTTGATCTCAAAGACATTATAGTTCCCATGCTCCACGAAATACTCCACGATGATGTCAAACTTGTTGGAGTGGGAGAGCGCAAAGCCAGCCTTCATGAGCATATCCTTCATTTCAACAAGCGGCAGCTCAAGGGCAATGGCAAACGCAATGACCGTGGGCTTGGAAGGCTTATAAGACTTGTCCGAGCGGATCTTCGAGAAGAGCTTCCGGTCAATATTCGCCTTCTTATAGCACTGCGCGTCCGTCATGCCGCGCTCATCAATCTTTCGCAGAAGCATCTCGGAAAAACTCTCGTCGATCTGTCCCAGCGCGTCATCAAGGGTTGCCGCCTTTTTGGGGGCAGCCGCCGCAGAGACGGGAGGCATGAGCTGTTCGATTGCCTCTTCACAAACGGATGCCTCGCAAGGCATGGGTTCTTCCTTCCGGAAGGCGTTCATCCTGCGCAGACGCTCGGAACGATTATCAGTATGCTCGTCCACATAGCGGTCATCTATGTACGCTGCAATATCGGCAAACAGCTTGCCGCTGATCTGATAGGCTTTGCGGTCAAAAATGACGATGTACACCGTCATTTCGTTTTCGAGAAGGAAACTGCTAATGGTGTCAATCGCCACTTTGAGAGCCTGATCCTTCGGATAGCCGAAAATGCCGGAGGAAATCAGAGGGAACGCAACCGATTCGCAGCCGTATTCTTTCGCCAGCATGAGCGAAGTCCGATAGCATGAGATCAGCCGTTCGCGCTCACCATGCCGCCCGTCATACCAGCGCGGACCGACAGCATGAATGACATATTTGCAGGGCAGCTTATAGCCCTTCGTGATTTTTGCGCTCCCGGTTTTGCAGCCGTGGAGCGTTTCACATTCCACCAGCAGCTCCGGTCCTGCGGCACGATGAATGCAGCCGTCCACACCGCCGCCACCCAGCAGCGACTCGTTGGCAGCGTTGACGATGGCGTCCACATTCATTTTTGTGATGTCATTTCTGACAATTTGAAGCGGCATTATTCTATCCTCCGTCCTATCAAAGCGGCATCGGTGTCCGGGCGATCAGAATGACCGCCAGAATCGCGCCCACAAATGCCGCTGCCCCTACGACCGCCAACACCTTTTTGTCGAGCTTCTTCTTCGCTGCCTTGCCAATCAGCGCAGCGCAAGCCATGCAGACAGCCGCAGCAACAAGCGCAATGCCCAGCGTTTCCCATAGCCAAGAAAGTTCATGTAGGATTTTCATGCGATCATCATCTCCTGTTCATTAAACCGGAATTTGACACTTTGTATTTATCGAGAATACTCTTGAAACCATTTTGCAAAGCGTGATTTATTGAAAATAATGAATTTATATAGTTCTCCATTTTTCATATTAACTGTTGCAATTGGAAAGACTATCCACTTCCAAGAGATTTCTTTTATTTCCTGCATCGGCAAAACTAAATTTCTGTATTTTTTGTCAACTGTAAGCTTGTTTGTCTTGTAAGTAAGCGACTGACTATCGAGGTACAGACCTCCTCCAAGTATGCCATTGTGACACAAACTGCAAACAAAAGATTTCATAGAAACATCCCTCCATTAAATCCCGAGTTGTCTGCCCCTTAAAGTCCAAGTCCATCAACCCACGCCGCAAGCTCCTGATGCCCGACGCTGCCCTTGAAAACCTTGCCGTCCATCAGCTTTGCGCCTTTGCAGCTCGGCGCAAGGCGTTCGTTCGTCTTGCCAATGCCGCTTCCTCCGGAGGTTGCAAACGGGATGATCGTCTTGCCGGTCAGATCATAGCTCTCAAGGAACGTATTGATAATCGTCGGCGCGACATACCACCAGATCGGAAAACCCACAAAGATTGTGTCGTAGTCCTTCATGTTGTCCCGCTTGACGGCAATCTCAGGACGGGAGGCAGGATCGCTCATCTCAATCGTGCTGCGGGCTTTCTTGTCCATCCAGTTCAGATCAGCTTCCGTATAAGGCACCTTCGGCTCAATTTCAAAGATGTCCGCGCCGATTGCTTCTGCCAGCGTCTCGGCAACCTTCGCGGTCACGCCGGACGCAGAAAAATACGCTACAAGTTTCTTACTCATGGTGTTTTATCCTTTCAATATCTTCGTAAGCTGCTGTGCAGACACACCCGGCAGGATGGAGGAAAGATGCTGCATCATGCGCTCTTTGGATTCCTGCGGGTCTCGCTGATAGCCGGATGTGATAAAGTCGTACCCGAAAAGCTCTTCCGGCGTCGCGTATTCTGCTACACCCCAGCCATAAGGTCTTCCGTATCTGTCCTGCATATAGACGAAATCCGCGATGCAGACAT
The DNA here is from genome assembly GCA_009911355.1 of Clostridiaceae bacterium. GTDB lineage: Bacteria > Bacillota > Clostridia > Oscillospirales > Butyricicoccaceae > QXXE01. The sequence goes on from QXXE01000012.1 coordinate 64,269, forward strand.
AGCTCTGCATTTGCAGTCTCGTGATGCACGTCTCAAAACCGATGTTGCCGCCCTTGCGGTAGTTCAGAGCTTCTTTCAGCCGTTTGGAAAGCATCCTGCCTTCACTGGTTATTGCTTCATAAATCTCCTTGTCCTTGTAGGACGCCAAGCCGTCATCCCACCGGGCATCAAAGTCATAGCCGTCACGCCGGAAGTTTGCGAAGTCCGGTATCCATTCCCGGCTCACAAAGCCCGCCTTCTTGTTGAAAAGTTTGCCGTAGAGACATTTACCGCTCCGTGCAGCCGGTCCTTTCCATTCCCACGGACCATCTACATCATCCGCAAACCATAACTTAGGTGGGCAAAGTTCCTCGATGGAGAAGCCGTGAATCTCGTTCCGAAAGAAGGGCAGAAAGCCGTATTGTTCGACGGCGGCAATCAAACCATCTGCACTATGTAGTTGTCTGGCATATCTCTTTGACATTACTCCGCCTCTTCAATCACGCCATAATCAATCAGGATGTTCTTCTCCGCATACTGCGGGTAAACAACACCCATCATCTCATACTGATAACGTCTTACGCGGCGATGCTCCTGAATTGGTTCCGGTGCATACGCAGCGGTTTCACAGTGCGCATACTCCGGCATTTCCGCAAGATCATCCCGAACATCACGGATAAGCGCTTCTGCCACATCATCAATGTTCTTGCCGGTCTCCACGGCAACCAGTTCGTGCTTCCGGACTGCCTTGTCCAGATTACCGGGGGAGCGAAACAGCTTATATTTCATATCGTTGCCCGTCCTTTCTCTCTTTCGGTCTGCCTATTCTTCCTGAAATCTGTTCTTTAGGGACGCAATCATCGCTTGTGCGGCAATGCTCAGATACAAAACTCCAATTTCATAGATAAAGTCGCGGTCGATCACGATAAAGTATTCTCTAACGTGTGTAAAAACCAGTTCCATCAAGTCCCTGTACAGTGGATCATCAAAGGGCTTGAACCGCGTAAACTTGCTTTTGGCAGCGTCCCATGTCATAGACGCTTCGCCCTCAGCACTGGTCATTGCCTCACATAGAATCATGCTGACGCCCATTTTTCCGTTGCCGGTCAGGAGTTCTCCTTCGTAATAGCTGAGTAGGTCTTTCTTGCGTCGAAGCGGAACTACATCGCAGTTGTCATCCAGCTCAAATGCAATCAGCTCCGCAATCAGTTCCCGCCAGACCGCATAACCGGCGTTAATGGTTCCGTCCTCTTCGCGGTGATGGTATCGTCCATGCAGTATCGCTCAAAGAAATTATCTCCGTCAATCTCGTTGCGGGTGCAGAAGATATGCGCCAGCTCATGCAGAAGAATGTGTTTCAACTCTGCCGGATGACGCGCTATGTCTGTGCGCAGAAGGATTCCGTCCGCGCCGTCTCCTGTGCCGACGAATGCAGAGGCGTGAAAGTCAAAATAGCCGTCCTCTGTATATCGGTCTTCCAGCCGGTCAGGGAAATACTGCTTGCAGAACTGCTCAAAGACTTCCTGCTGGTTTTCCGTCTGAAAGCAGCACAGCACAAGGTTGTCCTCGCTGAACTCTGCCCCCAAGCGTTCGTTAAAGATGGAAGCGGCATAGAAAAGGGCTTCTTTATAGTCGTTATCGTTCATCTAATTGCTATCCTTCATCCTCATTCAACCCTCCGGTCTGACATTTTTCAGGAAGTCAGAGTGCGGTACATAAGGCAAGTTGAGCTGCCAGCCCATGCGGTTCAGCTCGTTGAGCTTGATCAGCATCAGGTTGATGTTTGTTCCCATTGCAGCCGAGAGCTGCACCACATCGTAGTCCTGCTTCATCAGGTCAATCAGCTCATCATCGTCAATGATCAGGTGAGAGGCAAACGCATTCGCCTCATATTCGTGTTTTGTGCGCATATCGAACAGCACGAACTCCGGGAGCGGTTCGTTCCCTTTGGCAAGATCGCGATGAAAGGTATCATGCCCGATCTCGTGACCGCAAACCATTTGCATGATCAGATACTCCATGTTGGAGTTCAGAAGAATATGCCGCTCTTTATGGCGGTAGGTGTACATTCCGAGCAGATCGTTCAGATTGTCAAGGAAATGGAGATGAATGCCCAGCTCACGGGCAATCTTCAAGGTATCTCTTGTTCCACAGCTTTTGACAATGCTGTTCGCCTTTTTGTATATTTCCTCGGAGCGAATTATCACGGGACCTTCACCCCTTTCATGTTGAAAACAGTCAAAGTAAATCCGTCAAGAAACCGAGACGCAGACAGTTATTCCTCTGCGTCCGTACCGGTCTTCTTGTATTTCTTCGGCGTGTATTTCTCAACATTCCGGGCTTTGGATTCCCAATATATATCCTGCAACGCCTTCATCACCGCATCCTTGTCCTGCTCAGACAGCGTACCGCCCGCAAACAAGCCGGACATCCCTTCAATCAGGTCCTTTGCCTGTTTCATGCCACGGGAGCCGTACTGCTCGGATGCCTGAACCACAAACTCTTCGTCCTCGGTCAGCAGATAGTTCACATCCACCTTGAAGTATTCCGCGATTTTTCTGTAAGCGTCCTTGGTACGGGGAAAGGAAATGCCGTTCTCGTACCGGGTAATCATACGCCTGTTGATCCCCAGTGCATCGGCTACTTCCTGCTGGGTCAGCTTCCGCTTCTCCCGTTCAGCCTTGAATTTCTCTCCAAACGTCATTTTGGTAATCACTCCTGTTCACAAAAAGTTTGCGACATCAAATTGCGCAAGTCTATTGACAAAGGCACTTGAAGTGCGTATAATAATGACTGAGCAATCCAACTACTCATAGTATATCCTGAATTGCTCATCCTGTCAAGGGGCATGAGTAGTTGTACACGAAAAAATTACATCTTTTGAGCAGTTCAAATGGACAGGCATTTACGCTGCCGAAGATCATCCGTACCGGCATACACCGGTATGAGGGAACAGGAGTGAGAAACGCAAATGGCTACACAGTACAGAAAGGCATACGTTCCGGTTACGCTGGATGTGGACAAGGAAGGGGCAATCCTCCCTCGCCTTATCTGGTGGGACAACGGTGTAATCTTTCAAATCGACCAGATTCTTTACAAATGCCGCGCCACATCCAAAAAGGTTGGGGGCGGAGGCATCCGTTACACAGTTCAGATTCGCGGAAAGGAATCGTTTCTTTTCCACGAAGGAGACAAGTGGTTTGTCGAAGCAAAGGAGGACAACTGCTCATGATTTTATCCCAGCGACAACTTGAAGAAATTGCAGCCTCAACAACAAAGGACTTCAACCGGTTCTTTTTAGGGGATGAGGCGGACAAGCCCGACCGATCAGCTTTGCCAACACCCATTGATCAGTTTGCAAAGAACTATCTCGGTCTTCGCGTATCATTCGCCCGTCTCTCGCCGGACGGAAGCATCTGCGGTGTCACTGCCTATGCCGACACTGAGTACAAGATCACGGAACTTGGTATTACGCGCACACTGGCTTTGAAGCGTAATCAGGTTATCTTGGACGAGAGCTTCATTCGATCCGGCAACGTGCAGCGGCTCTGCGCCAAGCGCAGATTTACCCTTGCCCACGAGTGCGCCCATCAGATTCTCTTCCAACTGGAATCGGAAGAGGTAAAGGCGTCCTGCGAAATGAAATATTCCGCACGGACAGCCTATACGCCGCGAGAGCTGAAAACCCGCGAGGACTGGAACGAGTGGCAAGCAAATGTCTTGGGCGCGGCGATCCTGCTTCCTCAAAAAGAGGTTGACCTGGCAATGCGTCGGTTTGTAGAAACGCCGCTGATCAATTACGAGGGGAGGTATTCGTATGGTGATCACTTAACGCTGCGCCTTTTCTGCCGGTTGTTCGGTGTCTCCAAGACAACGGCGTCTATCCGCCTTCGTCAGCTCGGCTACATGGTAGATCGTCCATTCAGTGAGTATGTTGACCCATTGGAGGTGTGGTAATGAAGAGAGCATCCATTCGGGTTCAGGAACCGACGCCGGAGCTGATCGAAAAAATCCGCAGGGCAAGAGTTGCCATTTCCCAGCAGAAGCCCCGATACCTGAAATGTCCCTATTGTCAGCATAATGCCATTGCTGTCTACGAGGACACGAGGGGTCATGTAGAATCCAAGTGCAAGAAATGCGGGCGGATCACAGTCTTTGATGTGCTGAATATGAGAAGACTGCGACCGCGTACCAAGTAAGAACCGGAGGACAAGCCTCTGTTCTAAAATAAAATATATGTCATAGCTGAGCTGTGGAGCCGCCTGATAGGTGAAGTCATCCTAATGCCGCATGAGACAGAGTTTAATTGCTCTGTTTTATCGGCATGGGATTCAAACCTCACCGTCATGCGGCTCTTTTTCTGTCTTCACCCTTCCCGCTGCTCCCGCGCAGCGGAAAGGATGAACAATGAAAATCCCTAAGACCCCTATCGCGTTCGATTACGACCTATGGACTACGGAGGACGGCAAGTGCATGGTGCGCGTGAAACGAACCGGCGAAGTTTCCGAGGTTGACCGCAAGGTTATGAGAATCCTTCGCGCAGAGGAAAAGCGGATCAGACGCTCGTATGGCTCTGACAACACCTCTGAGGATGAAGACGGCGCAGAGAAAATTTCTGATACCGTGCTGTCCCTTGACGCTATGCCGGAGGACGATGTGAAGTCCGCTGCATGGCTGGCAGACTCCCGCGACTGCATGGAGGAACTGATCACCGCCCTCAAAGAGAAGGAGCTTCTTTCCATTCTGACAGAGAAGCAGCGCGAATTGTATCTTGCGATGACCCGCGAAGGACTGACTCTTCGAGAGTTTGCCCGAAGGAAAGGCATCGGCATCAGAGCTGCATTTGACCTCAAAGCAGCGGTGCAGAAAAAATTTCAAAGAATTTTTTGAGCGGTACTCAACAAACGGCAAAAAGATGTCCGTTGTAAAGTGAAAGGGTCAATCAGACCACTTCACTGCTCCTTGAAAACTGAATAGTTCAGTGCTGCGGATCTTTCCGCTTCTGCGAAGCAACACAGCTTCCGACGCCAAGACCTCCCGAAAGGGAGTGAGCGACCTCCGGAGAGCTATAACAGTCGTGTGGTGCGGCTGCTTGCGACGATGCAGATGCCGGGTATAATGATACTTCCGTCTTTTCTTTGAATGGGCGGCTCGGAGCGATCCTCGGAGGGGTGAGAGTCCCATGATACCGATTGACCATTGGTAGTCCGCAGCATTCCCGGAACTGCAAAGTTCTTCTGGCAGGGGCGCGAGCTGCAAATATGCCGGACAATGAAACAAACCCAAAAGAAACTTACTATATAGTTTCAGGATGAAAACTATGTGGCAGGGTATCTTCACAAGATGCTCTGCCATATCCTTTTGTCCTGAACATTTTCACGAAACAGGAGGTGCTTAGAATATGATGGGCATTGAAACAATGAAAAATGTCAGCCCGAAGACGGTTGACCGTAACACACTCGTTCAAAGAAGCAGCATCCGGCTTGACCCTGCGGCACCGCAAGAGGTCAGGCTGAGGGAGTTCATCAAGCAGATCAGAAATCCCTACTGTTATCTGGACGGGAAAACTGTGGTGAAGATCAGCTTCGCCGCGACGGACACGACAATGGAAGATTGTCTGGAACACTATCTGAGAGGTCTTTGATTTATGAACAGTCTGAATCTTTTCACCCGGTTCTATGGACAAGCGATTGAGCCTGTGGTATAATGAAATCGGTCAAAAAAAGAAGAATACGGATTAAGCCGCTTGCCTAGATGGTCATGTGGCGTTTTCGTGTTCCTCTCATAAGAGTTGAAGCAAGCCTTCGTCTTTCTGATTTGATGTACCACACCAAACAGAAAAACGGAGGTTATTTTTATGCCAGACAAGGTTTACCGCACGGCGATCTACTGCCGCCTGTCCCGTGAGGATGGAGACAAAGTAGAAAGCAACTCCATCGCCAGCCAGAGAGCCATCTGCGAGGACTACATTGCAAGGCACGATGATTTAGAGCTTGTCTGTGAGCCGTTTGTGGATGACGGTTACAGCGGCGTTTCCTTCAATCGTCCTCAGTTCAAAAAGCTGGAAGAGGCAATCCGCAAGGGTGCGCTTGACTGCATCGTGGTCAAGGATCTCAGCCGCTTCTCAAGAAACTACATCGACGGCGGACGCTACATTGAAAAGATTTTCCCGCAGCTCGGCATTCGCTTCATCGCAATCAATGATGCGTATGACAGTCTGACCGGTGATCCGCAGTCCGACTCCTTTGTTATCCCGTTCAAAAACCTGATTAACGATTCTTACTGCAAGGACATCTCCATGAAAATCCGAAGCAGTCTGGAAGTCAAGCAGAAGAGCGGTGAGTTCGTCGGCTCGTTCGCGCCTTACGGCTACATGAAATCGCCGGAGAACAAAAACCAGCTCATCGTGGATGAAGCGGTCAGCGAATATGTGCAGATGATCTTTTCCATGTACAAGGACGGCTTCTCCATCGGACGTATTGCAAAGCGTCTGAACCAGATGGGCGTCCTGTCCCCAATGGAATACAAGCATTCCGCCGGTGTGAAGTTTGATACCGTCTTCAAAACCGGCGATACCGCAAAATGGACATACAAAGCCGTCCAGCGTATTCTCACCAACGAGGTTTATATCGGCGTTCTGGCGCAAGGCAAGCGCGGCACTCCCAACTACAAAGTCCGCGTTGTGAAAAGCAAGGATGAATCCGAGTGGGTCAAGGTAGAAAATGCGCATGAAGCTCTTGTGTCCTACGAGGACTTCATGGCAGTCAAGGTCATGATGCAGCGGGATATGCGCTGTTCGCCCGATCAGGACGAAGCGCATCTGTTTTCCGGCTTCCTGTTCTGCGGAGACTGTCAGCAGCCAATGATCCGCAAGACCGTCCCGTCGAAGACGAAAAAGTATATCTACTACGTCTGCTCCACCAATAGGCACACCCGGACGTGCAGCCCGCACAGCATCGCCGCAAAAGAGGTTGAAGAGAAGGTCTTCCGTGCCATTCATGACCAGATCGAGCTTGTCATCAATCTGGAACACGCGCTTGCGATGATAGAACGGCTTCCGTCTCAGAGCCGTAAGGCTTTCAATTACGAAGCTCAGATCGCCAAAATCGAGGAAGAGATTGAACGGTACCAAAAGCTCAAGCTGGGGCTTTACGAGAACTTCATCGGCGGCGTCATTGATAAATCGGAATACTTCGAGTTCCGCAGCAGCTACACCAAAATCATTGAGGACAAACAGGAGGCACTTCTGCGGGTCAAAAAAGAAATGAAGCAAACGGTGACAACCGGCACGACCGAACGAAACTGGGTGACGCTTTTCAAGCAGTATGAAAACGTCGAAGAGCTGAACCGCCGTGTGCTGATGTCGCTGGTTGACCGCATTCTGATTCACGAAAACCATGCAATCGAAATCGTCTTTAAGTACAAGGACGAATACCAGCAGACACTTGAATACGTTCTCGGCTATGCCGACGAGCTGGATATTGCCGTATAAAGGAGGGATGAGCAAATGGCAAGAAAAAGCAGAAAGCAAATTGCAGTCGAAGAGCCGGTTATCGAATCTGTCTCTTCCGAGGTCTTCTCAACAGCCATCTATGCCCGTCTTTCCGTTGAAAACAGCGGCAAGTCCGAAAAGGTGGATGTCATCGCAAATCAGATTGAGATTTGCAAGTCCTATATTGCAGAGCGTCCCTATCTGAATCTGATAGATACCTATGTGGACAACGGACGAACGGGTACGGTTTTTGACAGACCGGAGTTCAACCGTCTGATGAACGACATCCGCACCGGCAGAATCAAGTGCCTTGTGGTTCGTGATCTCAGCCGGTTCGGGCGAGACTACATCGAGGCAGGAACCTATCTGGAACGGGTCTTTCCGCAGATCGGGCTTCGGTTTATCGCTATCAAAGAGAACTACGACAACTTTGATGCGGACGGCTCCGGCGAAAGCCTCATCATCCCTCTGCAAAACATGATCAACACCCTCTACTCGAAGGACATCTCCCGCAAGGTTTCTACTGCGCTCAAGGCACAGATGGAAAGTGGAGAGTTCAAGAAGCGCAATCTCCCGTATGGTTATCGCTGGGATGAAGAACACAGCAATATGGTCTTCGATGAGGAAACCGCACCGATTGTCCGGAGGATTTTCCAATGGAAGATTGAAGGGCTGTCCCTTCCTGCGATTGCAGATCGGCTTGATGCAATGAACGCGCCCAATCCGGAGTTTCAGAAGTATCAGGTTGGCGTCCGCACAGGCAATGCTACGGCGAAAAAGATTTGGAACAAGTCTTCACTCACTACCATTCTGGATAATCCCCACTACGTCGGAGATACCGTTCTCGGACGGACGCTGAACGCTATCTACAAGGGCGTCAAAAATCAGCATATCGACCGCGAGGAATGGATTGTTTTTCCCAATACGCACGAAGCGATTATCTCCCGCGAGGACTTCCAGAAGGTACGAGAAATGCGGAACGCTGCTGCAAGGACAAGAATTGAGAAGATGGAGCGCACGGAGGAAATCCGCGCTACACTGGTCAATCTCTTTGAAGACAAAATCATCTGTGCAGACTGCGGCAGGAAGCTCTATTTCCATCGCAAGCGCGTTGATAAGCGTAAGGACGGCGCATGGTACGCCTTCTATGAGTGCAGTTCGTCCGTCAAGCGCGGCAATCTCTGTACGCCGCACTATACGCGGCAGGATAAGCTCGAAGCCGATGTGCTTGCGGCGATCCAGCTTCAAGTCAAGGCGGCTCTCAATTACGACAAGCTGCTTGCCAAGCTGAGAAACAGCGAAGGCGAACGCAGCATCCGCGATCAGCAAAATGCGCTCATTACAAGTCTGAATCTGAAACTCAGCGGTATTTCCAAGAAGCGTACCCGTCTCTATGAGGACTTCACGGAAGGCGTTCTCGATGAAGAGGAATACGCCTTTGCCAAGAAAGCCTACGATGAGCAGTATGCCGATCTTTCACGGCGGTTGGATGAAGCGGTTCAGCGGAAGGTAAAGTTTGCCGAGGCAATGTCCGAGGACAATAAGTGGCTCACGCTGATGAAATCCGTCAGCGGTACAACGATGCTCTCTCAGGAGTTGGTTGACGAGTCCGTAGAGCTTGTGAAAGTCCATGAGGACGGCTCAATCGAGCTGGTCATGAAATACGGCGATATTTACGCTCTGACCGTTCAGAGTATCAAGGAAGTACAGGAGGCGATGTAAATGAGCAAGGAATACAACATCGGCATCTACATCCGCCTCTCAATGGCTGATGAAGATACCGGCTATGGCAGCAAGGCGGAAAGTGACAGCATCGGCAACCAGCGTATGCTCATCAACCGCTTTCTTGACAATCATCCGGAGCTGTCTCACTGTCAGCGGTCTGAGTTTGCGGATGACGGTTATACCGGCACGAATTTTCACCGTCCTCAGTTCACGCAGATGATGGAGAAGGTCAAGCGCGGCGAGATTAACCTGATCTGCGTCAAAGACTTTTCCCGCTTTTCTCGTGACTACATTGAAACGGGAAACTATCTGGAATGCACTTTTCCATTCATGGGCGTCCGCTTTATCTCTATCAATGACGGCTATGACAGCGACGATTACAAAGGCACAACGGGCGGTCTGGAAGTGGTTATGCGCAGCATCATCTATGCGGCATACAGCAAAGACCTTTCCGTAAAGACCACATCGGCAAAAATCCAGATGATGAAGCAAGGCAAGTATGTCGGTGGCTACGCTCCATACGGCTACGTCCTGCATCCAACCATTCGGAACAAACTTGCCGTAGACCCGGAGGCGGCTGATGTGATCCGTCGTATTTTCCATGAGGCTCTGGAAGGCAGCAACACCTCTCAAATCGCCCGCAGCCTGAATGATGACGGCATCCCGACGCCGGGGCAATACTTCAAGAGCAAGCATCCCGACAAGAAGAAGTTCAGTAACATGAGCGAGAAAATCAGTTGGGAAACCGTGATGGTCTATAACATCCTCAAAAACCTTGTTTACACCGGAACGCTGGTCAGTCGCAAAATGAAGTCCTGCGGTGTCGGCTCAAAAAAGCGTGTTGTCAATGAGCCGATCATCGTGGAAGGAACCCATGAAGCCATTGTCAGCAAGGAAGACTTTGAGCTTGCTCAGAAGGTCATTCGAGGTGGAGGACGGAATCCCACGCGCAAGCAGCATGAATATCCGCTCAAGGGACTTGTCCGCTGCGGAAACTGTAAACGTGCTATGACGCGCCGAAAGAACAAGGCTGGTATTCGGTACTTCCAGTGCATTCACTCGGTCAACAACGGAAACACAGACTGTCCGGTTGGCAGGAGCTTTCCGGAGATGGATATTGAGAAGGTTGTCTTCCATACCCTTACTCAGTTTCTCGCTTTGGCACAGAAGAAAGCAGTCCAAAACCGCGAAGTCGGTGATCTTCGGAAATCTGCCATCAAGGAATGCGCTGATAAAATCCGCACTCTGCAAAAGCAGAATGAGCAGCACAAGGCGTCGAAGCTGAGGCTCTACGAGAAGTATGCAGCCGGAAGCATCACGAAGGAAGCATATATTCAGCAGAAGGCGGCAACGGATGCGAAGATCGCTGAAAACGATGAAACAATTCAGCGCAGTCATGAGCGGATGGAGGAGCTTGACTCCGAGACCGCCTGTTCAGATGAAAAGCTGGATGCGGTCTGCGAACAGTACGCCGACTGCAAAGCTCTGACCTATGAGCTGACCCACGCATTCATTTCTGCGGTCTACATTTACGATCTTGACAACATAGAAATCGTCTGGAAGTTCAAGGACTTCCTCACTACATCAGAAGGAGAAGCCAAATGAAAGTATTTCTTTATATCCGCGTTGCCTGTGCGGATCAGCTTGCGGCAGCAAACCAGCGGGAAGAGCTGAAACACTATGCGAAGGACAAAGGCTATGAGGTGGCTGCTGCTGTGGCGGCAGACGGCATCTCCGGCGTCCATACGGAAGGTATCATGAACTTCCTGCTGAACGAAGCCAAGCGTCAGGACATCGGTACGATCCTCACCCGCGACACCTCGCGAATCAGCCGGGACACTTCCTCTTTCATGAGGTTTGAGCGAAAGTTCCGGGAGAACGGCATCCGGTTCGAGTATCTGTCCAAGCCTGACAACGAGCTTCCAGTCACTCCGATGATGGAGGCATTTGCGGCGGCGTATAAGAAGCGTCGCACAAAGAACGGCACAAGAGCATAGAGAAAACGCAAGCCGTTCACGGGTGGTTGTCCACCTATGAACGGCTTGTAAATTCTCAAAATTTTTTTAGTCCCAACTTGACACAAGAAGACCTTTCCCGTCTGGGACGTAATTATCTGAAAACCGGCGAGCTGATAGAGATTATCTTTCCCGAATACGAAGTGCGCTACATTGCCATTAACGACGGGGTAGACACAGCGAGGGAAGATAACGAGTTTACCCCTCTGCGGAACTGGTTCAACGCGGTTTACAGCAAGGATATCTCCCGAAAAATTTGCAGCGCGTTGTCTGTAAAACAGAAAAACGGTGAATTTATAGGCTCCTGGGCACCGTATGGCTATAAAAAGTGCGCGGACGATTACCATCGTCTGGAACCGGACGCGGAAACTGCCCCTGTTGTGCGCCAAATCTTTCAAATGCGATGCGCAGGCGCGGGCTATCAGATGATCGTAAGGTCGTTAATCCGGGAAGGGATTCCTTCACCGTCTCAATATCATTATTTGAAGGGCGACACAAAGGCAGAACGCTGTGCAACCGCGAAATGGCATGTACCAATGGTGCAAAAAATACTCCAAAATGAAATGTATTTGGGGCACATGGTGCAGGGCCGCCGCCGCTCGGTCTTTGGCGAAACGCGGGGAGAGCGCGTGGTTCCAGCTGATGAATGGATCGTTGTCCGCAACACGCATGAAGCGCTGATTGACGAGCAGACTTTTCAAACTGTCCAGCAGATGGCGGAGCAATGCCGTACCTCACACAAAAAATGTGTGGGACAATATGAGTACCTTGGCACAATACCAAACCTTTTTCTGGGATTGCTTTTCTGTGCGGACTGCAAACGTCCAATGATGCGGCGAAAAGAGACATTCCGGGGAACGCGATTACATTATACTTATGTTTGCCGTTCTCATATAGAAGACCCGGATTCCTGCCCTACCGGCGGCTTTCGTGAGACAGACCTGAAAGCGGTGGTATGGACTGCGATTCAGCATGAAATTGCGCTGACTGAGGATTTGGCGGCGCTAGCGCAGCAATATGACGATTCTTCGGATGCAGCTCGCCGAAAGCAGGCGGAGGATCGTGAAATTACTGCCGCGATACGGGCGCAGCAACGTGCATCTATGCTTTATGACAGCCTGTATCAGAACTATGTCGATAAGCTAATGACAGAGCAGGAATACACTGAAATGAAGCGCAAATATCGGGCTGATATGGAGCGAGCAAAGGCTCGTCTGGCCGAGCTGGAACAGCGGAAACAGGACAGGCGCAGCCAGACGACCCAAAACATTTGGCTGGCAACCTACAGCCGGTTTCGGGACGAAACGGAGCTGACCGAAGAAATGACACACGCGCTGCTTGAGCGTGTAGAAATCGGTGCAGGGAGGCAAATTTCCGTTACGCTGCGCTATCAGGATGAATACCATGCGCTGGCAGAATTCCTGAATGCCGAAGGGCAGGTGAGGCCGGAATGAACGGTTATATTGTCGCAAAGTACCTGCGACTTTCCTCGGAAGATGGTGATTTGAACCAGATCGGAAAGCTGGAATCAAACAGCATTTCAAATCAACGGGATTTGCTGGATTCCTTTATCGCCCGTGCCCCGGATTTTGCCGGGGCGACGGTGATTGAGTTTTGCGACGACGGATGGAGCGGCAAGAATTTTGTTGAGGTAAGATAACGATACCTTTTTTGCAGAGGGTGTTATCTTACCTCTTTTTGATGTATGTTAGATAGC
>QXXE01000114.1 GCA_009911355.1 Clostridiaceae bacterium
GTTCACATATAATATCCGGTGTACAAACGAAATATTGTTCTTCCTTCAATTATAAAACATCTCCAAACCCGAATTCTCTCAATTTGTCCTTTATAGCATCGTTCTGCGATCTCAAATAGTTTATTACATAATCTCTTAATTGTTGTTTAAGGCCATCAGGTAATTCAATTAAAGTTGATTTTGTAAGACCAGCATGAACTTCGGCTATGATCAGATCGGTCCCCATTGAACCTCCTATGCTGATCGAGTGGATGCTACCGTCTGTTGACGCGCCACCCGTTAAAATGCCCCAACTTGCACCGAAATCAACAGATGGTGAATCTGATGAAAGATCTTTTATCGTAGATGCATTACTCAGCACAGCATTTCCTGAAAAGCCTATAGACGGAGTGCCAAATAAGAGACTGCGAGATAGGAGGATTCCGATATCATGCGTAGAATCCATGACAATCTGAACGCTGCCACCGCCCCCAAGAATAAACTGACCAGATACATTTACACCGATAGCCAGAGTATACAGTCCGGATTGGTCAATATGGCGAATCGGATTTCCTATGCAATATACATATAGATTACTTACCTGAAGCAATACTATTGTATCATTCCTGTCAGCAATCGGAGCTTTTTGTGCCCAGTATGGGTCTTCCGCCAGCATACGCCCAAACACAGGATCGTAGTAGCGGGCACGGAGATAAATCCTGCCGGTTTCCGCATCGAAGTATTCACCGCAATAGCGGAACGGGTTGGTATCATCCGCCGCAGGGTTCACCTCGTTGCCGAACGCGTCATATTCGTAGGATTTTGTTGCTGCGCCGCTGGTATTGGTGAGGTTCACCACATCGCCGTGCGCATTGTACAGGTAGTACGAGGTCGTATCGCCGATGGTCGAACCGACCAGCTCCAGCCCACAGTTATAACGCGCGGTAACCGTATCGCCGTTCAGCTCAGCCGCTACAAAATCCCCATCAAGCGCATAATCAATGGTAGCTCCGTCAATGGTTTTGGACAAACGCAGCCCGGATGGCGCGTAGGAATATGTCGCTTCCACGCCGTCGACCTTTGTCCCGACCATCTGGTTAAATCCATTATACCAGCTTTTTTCGTAAGAAGCAACCGCCGTTGTGGCCGAAATGCTTTCCGCGTCCTGCGAGCTTGTGAGAGTCTCCATGCTGCGCCCGATCTGGTTGCCATCCGGGTCATGGTATGTTTTGGGTAATGATCAAGCAGGAGACCGCCAATTAAATGACCGTCTCCTGCCCGATTTTGGCACATTGGCTATTTAATTGTTTTTTTTAATCAGAATACCAGCCAGCCATCGTAGTGTTCATATAAATGGTCACATTTTTGCCAATCGGTTCACACACATAATAATAACAGGGTCTATCGGTTTCATATTTTCCATCAGTAATAACATCAAAGGCTACACAATATCGTACGATATGATGATCCTGATTGGCAAGCGTAGCAGAAAAAGATACAGGTATTGAAAGATTGTCATATGTCTGCAGCAATTTAAATTTATCCTGCAAACACGATTCCAACTCATTTTCAGGAATGGTTACTTTAACTTCCATATTGTCTGAACCATCACTGCTCCCGCAATCGAACAATACCACTCGAATTTCGGATAAGTTGTCCGGTAAATGAATCTTAAATATCTGCTCCGTCAGCATGCGAGTTGGGGATTGAACGACTGCTTGCAAAACATCTTCCTGCGCAAGAGATTCATTTGAATCCGGGGATTCTTTGAGAGTATTGTTTTTAGAACATGCAGTTTGAAAACCAATTTGATATGCAACAAATGCAATCAGAACACCTGCTACAATAGATGCCAGAAATTTGGGCGTATTTCCCATTTATATCCCCCTTTTTACGGTATTTTTAATCAAATCGGAAGGCGACAGGCGGAATTTCTCAAGCTGTTCTTTCTTCAGCTTGTTAGCCTTTGAAATAAGGTCCATCACATTCGTATATTGAGTTTGTGCAATTGTGGGAACAACCATATTTCCATACAGGTAGAATACAAGTCCACGAGACTGTCTAAATCCGCCATTAGCTTTGCGCTGATATACCTGCGAGACATCGTTGAATTCTGTGTAATTTTTATACCCGACGTTGAAGAATTGTTCCATTTCAACGATATCCCGAAAATGTGTTCCATCCGGCGCAACAAGCACTCCAATGTTTTGTGTTTGCAAAAATTGATTAGCGACATTATTGGTGTAATCCAGGTGCCCTGTATTACATGAGAACAAAAGCAGATTTCCGATATTTTTTCGTTGTAAGTCAGAAATATTTATAGCCGAACTATCTGAAGCATAAATGGACAATGGATCTCCATGAACATTAATAATTACATTTTCAATGGAAACTGTTTTGCCATTTTCCAAACCCATTGCATTCCACTTGGTTACAAATGTGCTAGCCGTATCAACATGAATCATATGGAAAAAAGATTTTGTTCCCTGTTGCAGTTGATATGTCCAGAATCTGTTTTCAGCTCTCTGATCCAGTTTCAGAAGTATCTGTGCATGCCTGATGCGGTAACCTTTTCCGCCTTTTTGCACCAGTGCTTTGAGTTCCTGTATTTCATTATCTGTCAGGATAACAACGTAACGTGGCATATCTGCATCCTCCAATACCGTTTTAATGGAGTATAACAAAATCCCTGTAAACGTAAACTGTTATTTCTAACTGGATGCAGCACTACGGATGTGCCACAATGCACTTTGCTCCCTGTTCGCTTCCTGCGAGCCATGCTTCCTTAGACAGCAGCAGCGCGTACAAACCGGGATAACGCTCTAGGCATCCCGTGCCATCAAGCAATTTTACCATCGCAACAAGATCGTTATAAGTCACCGATACATAATCATCGCGAATCATCTCTGCCGCACGATTTACCCCGTACCACAGGTCGCCGTTCGGACGAATCCATTTCGACCAGCTCTTTTCCAATTCATCAAATACCCGTAAGCCTTCTGTGAGATAATCTTCGCGGGCATACTGCTGCCCGGCTTCAATCAGTGCCATTCCTTCCGCAAGAGAATGATTCAACGACGCATGACCCGCGGCTGTGATACCATTCATATCAAGGTAATCGGGTGCAAAAAGTGATCCGTTTGCGAGGAAACAATGTCTCGAACGAAAGTCAAGATAGAAGTCGAGCGCACGTTCCACTGTTTCGCGTATGCGCGGTTCCTTCCCTGACCGTTCAGAAAAAATCAGTGTACGAACGGCGTCAATATTAAAACGTGTATCGTAGAACCCTGGACCAATCTGGTAATCCGTTTTCAGCCACTGCGATTCGCAGGGAGTTGGAATGTAGCCGTTTGTATTGAAGCTCTCTATGCGGGTGTACAGCAGGTACAACCCCAGCAACCGCAAATACGCTCCGCTGTTCGGTTCGATTGCAGACTTGTGAACAAAGGATGCTGCCGTTTTATAGACAAACCGACCCTCTTCATTTGCGCAGGGCATGTAATCAGACGGTTTCTCATAATAATGGCCATCGGCAAGAAATAAATATTCGTTTGTCGTATCAAAGTTGACGATCTTCTGCATACGGTGCGGAGTGACCCAATCGACCAGCGGCGATGTGCAAACCGCACCATGATAGCACACCTTGTCGGCCCCATCTGCCGCAATGCGGGTGCGTAGCGTAAACACGCCGTTCCTGACCGAGAACGCTGTCCCTGTCTCTGCCGTTTCTACCCTGTAGACCGTATTCCCCTTCGGATCCAGCCGCACAGTACGTCCGCTTTGTACGAAGAGACCGTTTCCCTCCAGGTACAGTGAAGTTTCTGAACCGAAGCCGCTGCCTGAAGACATGCTTCGAGCCGTTACTCCCTCCGCTGTACCATAGGTAAACTCTCGCAGCGTGACAGCACCCGAGCAGCCCGGCTTACTGATTTGCAGCTCGACTGGTATGGCAGACATATTTTCGAGAAAGTACAGCGTACCCGCGGCCGGATCGGTGTACAGCGTCAACGTCAACTCACCACTGTCGCGATTCCCCTCATGCATTATAAAACGGTACATCGTGCGCGTTGCAAGCGCATAGTTTTCCCGCGATTCTTCCTTTGCAGTCATCCGACTATTATTGTCCTGCAAAGAAAATGCAAGTGTATACCCTCCGTTCAACGCGATGCTGAAGTCCGGCTCTGCGGCAAGCGATGCCTTCGCCAGCTGCAACCCCGACAACACAAACAATGATGCTATACAAAGCAGTATCAATCGTTTCATATGGCAATCCCCCCTATCCTAAAAGTAGCAGTTCACGTTCAGGCCACTGCGGTTCGTCGGATAGCATACTTCTTCACAGCCACGCATACGTTCCAGATTCTGCAAATGGCATGATATACCGCACGTCAAAAAATTCGCAGTATCATTTGATTCTGGCGCAATCATCAGTTGTAAAAAATTGTAGAATATAGGAAAAATTGCGGTTTTAATCTGCAATAGATAATTGCACAGATTTTCTATATCAAATTTCAACAGAGTCGAATGCGACTTATAATATTGTTGTTTTGAAACGCAATGCCTGCACAGAATAAAAATACAGTTGCATATCTAAAAATATTTTCCCTCAAAAGCCATCCACTACATTTGTGGTTTCATTTTACCACAAATATTGTAAAATGTAAAGGGGGTAATCTGCATTTTATTTGAGCAATGGGGTTACTTGGGGCTGGATGATCGAAATCTCCATAATTTCGCTCCTGAATTGGATTCTTTCCAACGGACTCCAATGCAAGAGGCGCTTTGACCATACAGCCGTCCAGGCTTTGCCACTCCCAGCCGATTCCTTCCAGCTCATCGTACTGTTCCAGACCCTTGCTCCAGAGTTTCTCAAAGAAACCGGCTGCCAACCATTCCTGAAACCTTCTGTGCACGGTGCTGCCGCTTCCGTATTCACGGGGCAGCGCCTTCCACTGGCAGCAGGTCCGAAGCACATAAAACATCCCCTCCAGCACTTTTCTCGCTGGCATTGGTTTCCGCCCTTGACCGGGGGCATTCTTGTATTCCTTTGCTGGATCCCGCTCTTTTTTCGGTATTTCTCCCTTGATTGCTTCCCAAAATTCAGCTGAAATTGTCCATGCCTCATAGCGCTTCTTTTCCATCTTTTTCATCACCCTTGGGCATTTTACCACTGATACTTTTATTTGGGGATAGGCTCTTATTCCAATTCTTGATTCTGTTGTGCTTTTTCATACGGTCTATTCTTATCGTTTACACAGAATTTTCGGCGGTCTTTTGCTTTTCAAAGTTAGGGCTTTACATGAGACTACAAATGTGGTAATATAAAGTTACGGGTAAGGGATACAAATCCCGTTCAATCGTTGAAAATATTGTGTATATCCAAATTTTTAGCCACATGCGCTTTGCATCCTACATTTTTACATGGAAAAGGAAGAACAAAGATGCCGTCGGGCATTACAACATAGGCACATAAGAAAGTGTGGTGGATTACGATGGCGGTTTTATTGTCCCGGTTGCTTCAGATGTCACTTTGGGGCAGCATATTGGCAGCAATCATCCTCATCATGAAAAGATTAACTGGAGAACGGTTGTCCGCTGTGTCCCATTATACCGTTTGGGGCATATTGATTTTACGGCTCACAATCCCCTATTCCCCTGGTTTCGTGCAGCCGCTGGCAGTTACGGAGTCAGAGCAGCCGCCGCTTACCAGACAGGCTGCGGAAACGGCTCAGGCGGAGCAGGATATGATCGCGGCAATGCAGGAAGGGCTTCAATTTGCAAACGGGAAAGGAAACACTTTAAGCGACTCGTCATTATCAAATGATATACCGGAGATAATTGACAACAAACAACGCTGGTCATTTCGACCAACTGATTCCGGGAATAATAGTCGTCCGGAAGAACGGCGCAATTTTTTACCATCCATTCACAAACTACTTTGCTGGGTCTATGTTTCAGGTATCGGAGTATATCTGTTCATGATCCTGCTCTCCCTGCGTCGATACCGGATGGAATTGCTGCCGGATGAGCAGCCGGCAGCAATTTGCGCCATTTTTGCAGAAGAACGCGAACGTTTTGGATTGTCCAGCCGTACCCGGCTGCGGATTACGATTTCTGGTTCGCCGTATGCGTCAGGCGTGCTGCGCCCCTGTGTGACCATCCCGCTTGCCCTTACAACGGATTTTGAGGAAGCCGACCTGCGCGCAGTCTTCCGGCACGAATTGACGCATATCCGTTATGGAGATACCGTTATACGCGTGCTGCTGGTGATTTTACAGGGAATTTATTGGTTTAATCCTTTCGTCTGGTACGCGTTCGCATGTATCCGCAGGGATGGAGAATATGCCTGTGACGCCCGTGTGCTGCATCGGAGCAGTCACGCCGAACAGCTTTCTTACGGCAAAGCGCTGCTGAACGTTGCCGAACTGTACACCACAAAATCATCTGTTTTATACAGCACCTTTGCTGTGCGCCCGCTGCGCCGCCGGATTGAGAAGATCATTGCCTATCGTCCCGCTCAGTGGTGGAAGAATCTGGCGGCAATTCCGCTGGCCCTGGTCTGCATGACGGCGGGGATTGTGGTCAGCGCACAAAGCATCGAAGTGCTGACGCTGGATGCCAAAGGCTTGGACGATGAACGGGCATGGAAGTGGACGTTGGAATACCCGATGCTGGCGGAGCTCCCAGATGAAGATATGGCTCTTTATGCGGTTGATGCCGCGCTGCTGGACAGGGGAGACTACAGCGATTGGACTTATAGCGGACGGGTTGCGCTGCGACAAGGGGACGAGGTGCAGCTTTGCGATTGGGAACAGACTTATGCGAACCGATGGCCGGAGATGGTATCTGGTGACTACGATCAAAACGGGAGCAGGGAATACGCGTTTACTGACTATGACTACGCATCGTTTGTCGGTGAACGGGACGGGACATTACGTATCGTCAAACGCAGTGCAAATGGAATATGGGATGGAGCGGTCAAACTGGAAGGTTATGAGGTGTTAGAGCAGGTTTCCCGGCAGTTTACCGCCGGGGAGGCCGCGGACGGCGAACTCACTTTTACACTAAACAGTAAGCCTTGCAGGATTGCCCTGCCGGAGGATTTGCAGAAAAAGCCGCTGCTGCGGCTGGAACTGCTGCCCTACGTGCGGTTCCATACGGAAGAAAGCAAACTGTCCGTTTCGATTGCAATCGGGGCATATTTTGGCAAATATCCGGTTTTCGCGGGCTATTTGAACGCTCCGATCACCTATTCAAAGGATTCGTTGACGGTCGGTGCGGCAGTGTTTGCCGGAAGCCTTTTTCAAGATTATCCCGAGGATTGGCTGCGGCTATACGATGAGGAAACCGGCCTGACGCTCGGCCTGCCGCCGCACTGGGAGAGTAACTTTATCAATACAGGGCCACATGATCTGTATAATACTGGTCACTGCGTATTTGAATTGTATGAAGCATATAATTATGAACTCCCATTTTTGTATGACGATGTACATTGCGGCTTTTTGTTAAACTTTTTACAAGAAAAACAGGCTTACGAGGATTTTTACTTGTTTCTGGGCTATCGTAATAATCAAGCGATCGGCTATAACTATCCACATGGGGTTGAATACAGTCCGGATGACCCGGAAGCTCGGGTACGGTATGAACCACTTGGCATGGATGAGCACGAAGTTGTAAGTCGGTTTGTCGTTGCAAATCATTTATCTGTGAAGCAACGGTTGGACTACTGGAATATGATGATCTAAAAAGGGGGCGGGGATTTCACCCCGCCCGGTTTTCAATTTCCTAATAACTTACATTATTGCTGCACAGATAAGAAATGCGAGCCTTGTCGCAAACAAGATTTTTATAATCCAGTTTCTGTACCATGTCGCTGGAGTTTCCTTCAATCACCGTTACAGTCTTGCCGCTCACAGCAGCAACGATGCCGATATGATCCGTACCAGTCGTTTCGCCATCGTTATCGATAATTACAAGATCACCCAGTTTCGGGTAGTTCGCGCTGGAAGTATCCATTTTAGGAATCAGGCTGCGGCGGTTGGCTTTATACCAATCATATACGTTGGGCACCAGCCCCTCCTGCGGAATATAAGGACATGATGCCATGGCCTTCGTGGTCAGAATTCCAGCCTTTTTCGCGCACCAGTCCACAAAATGCGCACACCAGCTACCAGATGGATCACCGAACTCATCACCGTACTTGGTATAGCCGCCTTTGCCTTCGGTCGTGCCAACTTCATCCTCTGCGATAGACACAAAGTTTTCAAGATCAGATTTAATAGACATTTGGTTTACCTCGCTTTGTTTTATTTTTTGCAGCTGCATATTATAAAGACCCGAAAAACGAAGAAATGTAAACCGTCCTTATAAAAATTTTCAGGAGGCCATTATGGGAAAGAAAAACTTACAGCCGGGTGAGATTAAAATCATGAACATCGTTTGGGAGAAAGCGCCCATCCGCGCGAGCGAGGTTGCCAGTCTTTTATCAGCCGAAACCGGCTGGTCGAAAAACACGGTTTACACTTTAATCACCCGCATTGTCGCGAAAGGTTTTATCCGCCGCACCGACCCCGGTTTTATCTGTGAGCCTGCGGTCAGCCGCGAGGAAATCCAGCGGCGCGAAAACCGCTCCCTGCTTGATTCCCTGTATCAGGGTTCGGCAAAGCTACTGTTCGCTCGGCTGCTTCACGATGAAGAAATTCCACAAGAGGAACTGTCGGAACTTCGAGGGATGCTGGATCAGATGGAGCAGGAAGAAAAGTAAATCCCCGGGCGGAAGACCCGCCCGGGGAAGTGCTGCAACCAAAGGTATCGTTACGGGAGCTTGCATCCACCATTCTGATAAAATTCCTGGATGGATTGGCAGAGGTTTGCTTTTATGATTCCGTTATAAGACCCTGCATAGAAAACAAACGGACAGGTACCGCCCGTGATCAACGGGGAATACGCTGCGCATTCCTTCTCATAATAAGGCCGGAACGTGGCTGAGTTCCAACGCAAACTGTCTTCGGCTTCCATATCAATGGCAATTTTGGTGCTGGATGTCTTTGTCCCGCCAACCGCACTGCTGGAAATGACAAATCGGTCGTCATCTTGCGGTTGTTCGGAAATTCAAATCGCAAGATAAAGGACTGAACAGTTGCCAGCCGGTAACAAATTGAGCATTTTAAAGAAGGTAATACTTATGCACATTATTCAAGTCG
Organism: Clostridiaceae bacterium; assembly: GCA_009911355.1. Classification (GTDB taxonomy): domain Bacteria; phylum Bacillota; class Clostridia; order Oscillospirales; family Butyricicoccaceae; genus QXXE01. The sequence goes on from QXXE01000114.1 coordinate 9,183, forward strand.
TTTTAGTTTTTCTAACGCTATGTTTTGCAGTAGGATCGTCCGATTCATCTCTGATTGTGAAACAACAGATAAATGGAATCAATCAATTGACGTTTCGGGACGTAAATATACCAGTTTACTTTCCGGCTTTTTTACCGGCGGTTAATTCCGAGGACGGTGAATCAACTGAATATCTTTTTGCAGCGACAACATCCAGCGAAGCCTATGACATTGAAATTTACGATATTTCTTCGCAAGATTTCACAGACGATAAGCCTGATATCGCAAGGTTGCCATTGTCGTGCAAAGTTGGTTCGATTCACGGTTCCCATTATCCTAAGTTTGATCTTGATATCGCTCTGCCAGAGGTTCTTGAAGAAGGAGCAGAATGCAGGGAGCTGTTGCCAAATCTTGATGCACAGATAGCTGAAGACGGTACTTATGTTAGTTGGAGCGACGCAGGCTGGAACTTCATTTTTTGCGGCAGCAGCGGACGTTGGCCGGAGCTATAGCAATTTGCGACACGCTGGAGGGAAATCACCCCCATCGTGCCGCAAGGTACCGTTTGTATTTATCAGAAATCAATCCTTTTCATCTGGTTTGACATGAATTCCCATTATTGTTATGAAGCGTATCAAATGAATTTGTTATCAGCGCTAACTGTCTTTGATAGCCTTCAAAAATTGCCGTAAACCATACTTTCCGTCAAGAGCATTTGCTGCACTTCATGATTGGGGTACAACCGCTTGTTGCGAGAGCTTTTTGAACGCTGGGAATTATCTGTGATTGTTGCAGCGATTACCCTTTACAAATTTCATTGACGTTGAGTATATTCAAATCTAATTTGCTTTTCGGCATTCTGAAACAGCACTTTTTAAGACATTAATTACCTGATCAATATCTGAAATCGTATTTTCTTTTCCTAGACGGTGTCGTCAATAAACAAGGAGCCAAATAGCAATACAACGGATCTGGACAGCGGCGGCGAATGAGGAG
>QXXE01000115.1 GCA_009911355.1 Clostridiaceae bacterium
GTTGCCTCCCTAATTCTCTTTGATTATACATTAAATCCTTGCGTATGAGGTGTCAACTAAAATGGTACAACATCATCGTCCAGCTTGTGCGCTCCATGCGGCTTTCCCCCGCAGAGCTTACTTCCATGCTGTCCGGGGGCGCAATCCCCGGCATGACACCCGCGCCCGTTTATAGCGGCGCAGACAACGACGAACAGGAGGAAAACGAAGATGAAGAATAAGAAGATTTTTAATACCCTGCTGACCTTATGCGCCGCCCTTATCCTCATGGGCGGCTTTTCCGTCACCGCCTACGCGCAGACCCCGGAGGGGCAGGACGACGCAACCAACGACAGCGGCGTTGTCTACGAGGAACCCGAAAAGGAAGAACCCCTCACCCCGGACGGGAACGCGACCCTTGTTGACGATTTCGGCGGCAACAAGCAGCTTATCACCGTGACGACCAAAAACGGCAATTATTTTTATATCCTCATTGACCGGGACGACGAGGGCGAGAACACCGTGCATTTCCTCAATCAAGTGGACGAAGCCGACCTCATGGCACTCATGGAGGACGGGAACACCACCACGGAGCCGCCCGCAGTCTGCAACTGTACGGAGAAATGCGAAGCCGGGAAAGTAAATGTGAGCTGCCCCGTCTGCAAGGACAACATGACCGCTTGCAGCGGCAAGGAAGCGGAGCCGGAACCCGACGAGCCGGAGGAACCAAAGGAGAAGAAAACAGGCACGGGCGGGCTGCTGCTCTTTCTGATCGTCGCCATTGCCGGGGGCGGCGGTGCGTTCTACTACTTTAAGGTTATGAAGCCGAAGCAGGACGTAAAGGGCGGCACTGACCTTGACGATTTCGATTTTGACGATTACGACGAGGACGAGCCGGAGGACGAAGAAGCCGGGGACGACGGGGGAACGGAGGACGAGGAAGCATGACCCTGTTCACCGACAACCCCTTAGAAAGAATGATGATACAGAAACCGGGTGACGGGCGGCGTGGGAAACCGCCGCCCGCTTCCATTCCCCCGCGCTGCAAGGGCTGTCCCTACAACCGGGAGCCGCCCTGCGTGGGGTACTGTATCAGAAAGCTAACCATTCCCAAAGAAAAACTATAAAAATATATAAATGATAAATGTTTTATGGTATACTTAATTTCTATAATGCAGTTTGCAAAGGAGGAACGCTATTTTATGACATTAGAGAAATTGAGTTTGAATGTTTATGATGAATACCGTGATACCATTGATCGTTATATGGAACTGATACCGTGTGAACAAAGAGATAAAGTAGATACGGCTACTGTACATATCATGTATGCGATACAAGATATAAATAACCAAATCGAAAAATATAATTTGGGAAAACTGGATATTTCTATCTTTTATCAAATGATGATAAAAACAGACTTTCTCATTTCTATTATTGAAACTCTTTATGAAATATTTGAAGCAAATAAAAAACGTAGAGATATTTGGGGGACAGATTATCATATAATTCAAAAATTTCGGTTATATAGAAGTTTGACATTAGCACACCCATTAGAAACCACCCGATATGAAGAGTTTGGATTTGGACGTGAAAATGAAAAATGGTGTCAAGATATTCATGTTAAGGGGAAAATGGAAAGTTCATTCTTTTCAGAAATAAAAGACGCAGATTTTGTTATGGAGATTATGGAAAAAGGAAAGTCATTTCCGAACAGAAAACCCATTTATATTCAAAAGGACATTTTATCTGCTACATCTATTTGTCTACAACATTTGCAGAGTTTTACACATAGTATTTTTTTAAAGCTAATTTCTTTAAAAGAAACATTAAAAAGTACACCTATTGAGGCAAATAAAGAAATGTGCATTAAGGATTATATCAATTCTCTTGTTAAAGATTTAGAAAAACGCTATCCTACTGAAATTGAGAAAATTGTTTATGAGGATAATACAACAGAAGTAAATTGCATTTTGTATCAAGCATTGGAATACCTTGACTACTATTTTACCGATCCTATGCGTGAAGAACAATATAGAGCATATAAATCCGAAATAGAACAAGCAATCCATGAATATGGTTCCAGTGTTCAAAATATGGATTTGGAAGAAACACAGGCACATGAAAAGTTAAGTGGCTTACTATATCCAAATTGTTCTGCTTTGTGTGATAAAAGCTCCATAGAACAAGTTCATTATCGGTACGAAAAAGTTGCTATGTATCTATCAAATAGTAAGGAGCGTTCTATTGAAACAGCTATTGAAAAATTGAAAAAGTATTCTTACGATGGCTGTCGCAATGTAGGCGTGTGTACTAATGCAGAATGGGGGGCTATTCAGCTTTTTACATTGCAAGATGAATTAAATCCATATTTTCAAATTGATTTTAATGTAACAGATAAAGAACTATTTTTACAATTTTGCACAGCATTATATCATGCAAGCAAATCTTTATGACAAGGGAATAATACTCACTTTAAGGGCAATCCAAAACGATTGCTCTTTTTTTATGCAAATTAGAGAGGAGGATTTTTTAGTGCAGTTAGTGATTGCAGAAAAGCCCAGCGTCGCGGGAAGTATCGCCGCCGCGCTTGGCGTTAAGGAAAAGAAAGACGGATATATCGAGGGCGGGGGCTACCTCATTTCTTGGTGCGTCGGTCATTTGGTGGAGCTTGCGGAAGCTGCCGCCTATGGGGAGCAGTATAAAAAGTGGAGCTATGAGAGCTTACCCATTCTGCCGGAGGAATGGCAGTACACCGTCGCCGCCGATAAGGGGAAACAATTCAAAACCTTAAAGGAGCTTATGCACCGCGCCGACGTTTCCGAAGTGGTGAACGCCTGCGACGCTGGACGCGAAGGGGAATTGATTTTCCGCTTTGTGTATGGCGTGGCACAGTGTAACAAGCCTATGCGCCGCTTGTGGATTTCCTCAATGGAGAACGCAGCGATCAAGGTGGGCTTTGCAGACCTTAAAGACGGGCGGGACTATGACGCGCTCTATGCTTCCGCATTGTGCAGGGCAAAGGCTGACTGGATCATTGGTATCAACGCGACGCGCCTTTTCTCCTGCCTGTATCACAAGACCTTGAACGTGGGGCGGGTACAGACCCCCACACTGAAAATGCTGGTTGACCGGGGCGAAGCGATCTCCCATTTCAAGAAAGAAAAATACTACCATGCGCGCCTTGACTTATCCGGCGCGGAAGCAGCCAGCGAAAGGATTTCGGATAAACCGGGAGCCGACACACTGAAAGCGGCTTGTGAAGCGGAAACGGCGGTTTGTGTTTCCCTCACTAAAGAGAAAAAGACCGCCGCCCCGCCGAAGCTCTTTGACCTCACTTCCTTACAGCGGGAAGCCAATAAAATCTACGGCTACACGGCGAAGCAGACCCTTGACCTTGCGCAGACCTTGTATGAAAAACGGCTGCTTACCTACCCCCGGACAGACAGCGCATTTCTGACCGACGACATGGGGGAAACGGCGGCAAAGACTGTTACCATGCTTTCCGGCAAACTGCCTTTTATGGAGGGCGCGGAGTTTACCCCCGACGTTTCCCGGACGCTTGACAGCAGCAAAGTTTCAGACCACCACGCCATTATCCCCACTATGGAGCTTGCAAAGACCGACCCTGCCGCCCTGCCGGAAAGTGAACGGAATATCCTCACCCTTGCCGGGGCGCGTCTTATTTTCGCTGCCGCCGAGCCGCATATCTTTGAAGCGGTCACGGCGGTTTTCTCATGCGCCGGTACGGAGTTTACGGCGCGGGGAAAGACAGTGCTTGCGGGCGGCTGGAAAGACCTTGAACGCCGCTACCGGGCGACCTTAAAGGGCAAGCCCGACCCGGAGGATATGGAGGAAGAAAACACCCTGCCGGAGCTTTCCGAGGGACAGACCTTTACAAGCCCTACGGTAAAGGTGACAGAGCATTTCACAACGCCGCCGAAACCCCACAGCGAAGCAACCCTCTTGTCGGCAATGGAACGCGCCGGGAACGGGGATACCGACCCGGACGCGGAACGCCGGGGGCTTGGCACTCCCGCCACCCGCGCCGCTGTCATTGAAAAGCTGGTGAAGTCCGGCTTTGCGGAACGCAAGGGAAAGCAGCTTATCCCCACGCAGAACGGAGCCGCCCTTGTGTCTGTCCTGCCGGATATGCTGACTTCCCCGCAGCTTACCGCCGAATGGGAAAATAATCTGACGCAAATCGCAAAGGGAGCCGCCGACGCTGGGGAGTTTATGCAGCGCATTGAAGCTATGGCGCGGGAGCTGGTAAAGGAGAACGCCACCGCCGACAAGAGCAAGGCAGCTTTCACGGGCGGGGAGGAAAAGCCCTCTATCGGGAAATGCCCCCGGTGCGGCTGTCCTGTCCGGGAGGGCAAAAAGAATTACTATTGTTCTAACCGGGATTGCACCTTTACCATGTGGAAAAACGACCGTTTCTTTGAGGAAAGGAAAGTCACCTTTACCCCGAAGATTGCCGCCGCCCTCTTAAAATCCGGCAAGGCAAATGTCAAGGGCTTGTATTCCCCGAAAACAGGCAAAACCTACGACGGAACCGTTGTTTTAGCTGATACGGGCGGGAAGTATGTCAACTACAAGATTGAGCTACCGAAGAAAAAATAAGTTCCGTAGCAAGCATAGGAAAAGAGTACCCTTTTCCGTAAATCCCCTTTCGCCGCTGACGCGCCGGACGGGGATTTTGCTTGTTGGGAAGTGTCCCAAACCCTCTGTATCTTTAGAGGGTTTTACCCTCTTTGAAAAAATAAAAAACTTTGGCAGAAAGCGCGGGCGCGGTGTAGGACGGACAAGGGAGCCGGAACGCCGCGCCCTTTTTCTGCCCCAACGGAAAGGAGGAATGAAGCTATGGCAGGTTTACGGGAAGCCGTAAAGGACTATCAAGACGAACTGCAAGCGGGGATTGCATGGGTAGCGTTTTGGCGGGAGGGGCGTTCATGGCACAGCGATTATATCTACCTTGAAACGGACGACACCCTCACCCCGGAGGACAGGGGACGCTTGCGGGAGATACAGGAAAAAGACCCCGCCGCCGTTGTCCTAAACGGCTACTATTGCGGTTACTTGGGCGAGGACATGAACCTTGCGGAGCTGACCGCCGGGGTACGCCGCCACTATGAGAACGGCTATAACAACGTGGCTGACTTTATCGAAGCCCACGACGACACCTTACCCCCGGAGCTGTTGGAGGAAGCAAGAGCCGCCGCCCACGACGCAGGGCTTCCCTTTTCGGAAAAGCCCTACCGGGACGGGGAGGATTTTAACCCCTATGTATTTGACGGGAGCATGAGCATAGAGGATTTCGAGCTTATGCACCGCATGATGAACGAAGAAAGGAGCAAGCAAATGAGCGAAACATTTTCAATCCTAATCGACAGCCGCACCCGCTTTGAAACCGGGAAACCGGGCGGCGAGTGGCTTTCCATGCCGACCACTACGGAGCAGCTTCACGCCGCTATGAGAAGCGCCGGCATTACCGCAGAGAACCCGCAGGATTTTTTCATCAATGGATTTTCCAATACAGAAGTCTACCCCTTTGACGTGCCGCTTTCCGTGGTACAGGGCAGCACCATTGACGAGCTGAATTATCTTGGAAAGCTCTTGGAAATGCAGGGCGACGGCGACCTGGATAAATTCACGGCGGCGGTAACGCTGGGGGAACACGCCGGGAGCGTGAAAGACCTTATCAACCTTGCACAAAACCTTGACTGTTACTGGATATACCCCACTGTCCGAACCGAAGCCGACTACGGCTATTACCTCATTGACGAGCTGGACGAATTGGAGCTGCCCGAAGAAGCAAAGAAATATTTCAAGTACGAGGAATACGGGCGGGACGCTGTAAAGAAAGACCGGGGACAGTTTACGGAGCAGGGCTATATCTACAACAACGGCAACACTTTTTCACAGTGGTACAACGGGCACGAAAGCGACATACCAAAGGAATACAAGGTAATGAGTTTCCCGGAGCCGGAACGTTCTGCCCCGGATAAGCTGGAAAAGGACGAAGCCGCGCCGGAGCAGGAGGAACCCCAGCCGGGAACGCCGACAGGTTCCCCGCCACCGCCGCGCCCGGTCAACCCGATCATTCTCACCGCCGAAAAGCCCGCTGAAAAGCTGAAAGAGATCACAGACCGCTTGGAGCAGGGTATCACGGAATTGTTTGACAGCGAACGCTACAAGGAATATCTGCAAGTCATGTCAAAGTTCCATAATTACAGCTTCAACAATACGCTGCTGATCGCCATGCAGAAGCCCGACGCTTCCCTTATCGCCGGATTTAACGCATGGAAAAATAACTTTGGACGGAACGTAATGCGCGGGGAAAAAGGCATACGCATACTTGCCCCGTCGCCGTATAAAATCCGGCAGGAGGTAGAGAAGAAAGACCCGCAGACGGGAAAGACGGTGATCGGAAAAGACGGGAAGCCCGTCACGGAAACAAAGGAAATCCAAATCCCCGCCTATAAAGTCGTCGCCGTTTTCGACGTGTCGCAGACCGAGGGGCGGGAGCTTCCCAGCCTTTCCGCAAATGAGCTGACCGGGGACGTGGAAAAATACGAGGACTTTTTCGCCGCACTGGAAAAGACCTCTCCCGTTCCTATGGGCTTTGAGAAGATCGAGGGGACAGCACACGGCTACTACCACTTGGAGGAAAAGCGCATTGCCATAGACGAGGGAATGAGCGAGCTTCAGAACCTAAAGACCGCTATCCATGAGATCGCCCATGCGAAGCTGCACGACATTGACTTAAACGCCCCGCAGGAGGAACAGCCGGACAGACCCGACCGCCGCACCCGTGAGGTTCAGGCGGAAAGTGTCGCTTATACGGTATGCCAGCACTACGGGCTTGATACGTCCGACTATTCCTTTGGGTACGTCGCCGGGTGGAGCAGCGGGCGGGAGCTTGCGGAGCTGAAAAGTTCCCTTGAAACAATCCGCGCCACCGCCGCCGAGATCATCAACAGCATTGACGGACACTTTGCAAAGCTGCAAAAAGAACGGGAAGCCGCAAAAGCACAGGAAGCGGAAAAAGAGCCGACACCCGACCTTACGGCAGAGCCGACCGTCACAATCCTTTGGAGCGAAAGCAGCCAGCTACGGGAGGACGAAACAATCCCCCTGTCCCGTGCAAATACCCTTATTGCAGAATTGGACGAAGCCAACTTTGCAAGCCCCGGCTACGACAAGACCGCTTTCCGTATTGATTATGTGATGAACGGACAGCCCGACCACTACGAGGGGCGGCAGGACTTGGGCGACGGGGACGGTTCCCTTGTGGAGCATATCGAACAGTACCATACCTATTATCTGAACGATAAAGAATGGGAAAATTACCTTTTGCGCAACGAGGGCAGGGAAGCACTGGAAGCCGACAAGGAACACCGGGCAATGCTGCTGAATGAGTTTATCCCCTATCTGAAACTGCATTGTAATTTATCCGAAATGGAGCGTATCGCCGGGGAAGCCCTGCAAGCCGGGGACAATCTGACACCTACGGAAACCGCCTACCATACCGCCATACAAGCCTATGTTTCCGAGTGCCGGGGGCTTGTCAATCAAGGCGAATATCACTTGCCGCCCGTCCCGCAGCTTAGGGATTTTGACGTGGAGCTGGAAGCATACAAGGAACACGTCAGGGAGGAAATCGCGCAGGAAGCGGCAGACGCAGGAATGACCGTGGAGGAATACGCCGCCAACGGGTACGAGCCTTACACCGCGCCGGAGCAGGAAACCGCACAGACCGCCGAACCGCCGGAGCCGGGAGAACCCGAAGCACAGGAAAAGCCGCAGGAGCCGGAAAGCCCTGTTTCCGAAAAGGTTGACACGCCGGAACAGGCAGAGCCGCCAGCCGGAAAAGCAGCGCAGACTTCCACCCCGGAGCCGACGGAAACAACGGTTACATACTACCCGATCAACGAGAACGCCGCCCGCCGCGCAAAGGAAGCAATCAGCTTTTCCGATTACAAGCCCGGAAGCGCAACGGCAGAATACCGCCACTATGTAGACGAAGCCGCCGAGCTTGCCGCAAGGCAGAAAAAGCGTGTTGACCCCTCTTTCCATGAAAGGATTGACGGATTGCTTGACGCTTACGCCCGGAAGCTGGCGGCGAACATGAATAAGGGCTATGAGATCACCGCCCGCGTACCGTCCATTATGATTGCCGGGGGAAGCAATTTCCCTGTACGCAAAAAGGAGAAGCAGAACGCCGCCGCAGATAAGAACATGGAGGAATACCGGGAGATACAGGGCTTGCTTGATAAAATCCGCAGTACCGGCATGGGCGGTATCAGTGCCGACGACCCCAACGCCGTTTCTAAGCTGGAAAGCAAACTTGCAAAGCTGGAAGCCTTGCAGGAAACCATGAAAGCGGTCAACGCCTATTACCGAAAGAATAAGACCCTTGACGGCTGCCCCCACTTATCCCCGGAACAGATCGAAAAGCTGAAAGCGTCCATGTCCGGCAGCTACCGGGCGAACCCGAAACCCTTTGAGAGCTACCAGCTATCCAACAACAACGCGGAAATCCGCAGATTAAAAAACCGCATTACTGCCCTTACCCGCAGGAAAGAGCTTGGATATGTGGGCTGGGAATTTGACGGGGGACGTGTGGAAGCCAATACAGCGGATAACCGCTTGCAGATTTTCTTTGATGAAAAGCCGGATAAGGAAATCCGGGAGGAACTGAAAGGGAACGGCTTCCGCTATGCGCCCAGCACGGAAGCATGGCAGCGGCAGTTAAACGACAATGCGATCTATGCCGCCGACTGTATCAAGTGCATACAGCCCCTTACCGGGGAACGCCCCACCGAGTTACAGAAACGGGCAAGGCAGGAAGCAGCCGTGCAGAAAGAAGCCGCCCCGGAACAGCCGCAGGAGGAAGCACAGGGCGCGGAGCCGGGAACCACGGACACGCCGGAGAAACCTTTTGAGCCGGAAAGCATTTATAAGGTGCGGCAGAACCCATACAGCGACAGCCCGGAAAACAGCTCTATCTTGCAGGAGTATGTGACACAGGATAACGGCATGGCAAAGCTGGGGGACATTCTCTACACAGGAACGCCGGAGAAATGCCGGGAGCTTTTGGGGAAGCTGGAAGCCGGGGAGCTGACACAGGGCGACGTGAAAGAACTTTATGCAAAGGCACAGGAAGCACAGCCCGCAGCCGAGCCGGGACAGGAAACGCCGGAGCCGCCCGCCGCAGAGCAAGAGCCGGACAAGGACACCTTTTCTATTTACCAGCTAAAGCGCGGCGACGAAACAAGGGACTACCGCTTTGAACCTTACGACCGCTTACAGGCGGCGGGGCTTTCCGTGGAAGCGGCAAATTATGACCTTATCTATACCGCGCCACTTGCGCCGGATATGACGCTTGAAGATATTTCCGTCCGTTTCAATATCGACCACCCGAAAGATTTTAAGGGACACAGCCTTTCAACCTCTGACGTGGTAGTGCTTCATCAGAACGGACAGGACACCGCCCACTATGCAGACAGTTACGGTTATCGGGAAGTGCCGGAGTTTTTACAGGAGCAGACACCGCAGCTTACCCCCGACACCCGCATGACCGGGGAGCAGATCAGAACGCCACGGGGGAGCTTTTCTGTAACCGATATGACCGCCGAGCAGATGAAAGAAGCCGGGTATGGATTTCACCACACGTCGGAGGACGGGAAGTATCTCATTATGGGGAACAGGACACAGGCGTTTGCAGTCGCCGCAGAGCAGCCGGAAAAGGCAAACCCCTTAAAGCACGTCGAGGACGCTATCGAGCAGAACGACAATAATTTTGACGGTATCATCAACAACACGCCCACCCCTACCGCCGACGAGCTGGAAGCAAAGGCGAGAAGCGGCGAACAGATCTCCCTTGCCGAGTATGCCGCTGCACTGAAAGCGGATAAGGAACAGGGCAAGAAAGCGGAGCCGGGGAAAAAGCCGGAAAAGAAGCCCTCTATCCGGGCGCAGCTTAAAGCCGACAAGGAACAGGCGGCGCAGAAGAAACAGGCAAGAAGTAAGTCGCAGGACTTGGAAAGGAGCTGACCCTATGGGGAAACGGAATGATATTGTCAATATTGGTTGACACTTTTTTTACAAGGATATCAATGCCTAAGCAGCATCCAGAGATTCAT
>QXXE01000116.1 GCA_009911355.1 Clostridiaceae bacterium
AGTTGCCTCCTTAATTCTCTTTGATTATACATTAAATCCTTGCGTATGAGGTGTCAACTAAAATGGTACAACATCACCTCATGCTCGGAATGGCCTGCACAAAAACCATGTTGACGAATGGATTCTCGGATTCTGGAATAATCCCATAGAACCCATACTCCATCAGGCCCTTGTATGCTTCAAGTTGGAGTCTCTCATCAGGCAAATAGTTGATGGCCTTGTAAGCGCTCTCGTAAATAATCATAGATTCTTTCATGTTTCATATCTCCTCTCATTTTTACAGGTTCGCAGGTTTGTTGGCATAAAAATCATCGACTGCATCCCTTAGTGCCGAACTGTCGTTATAGAGCCATACACGTTTTTTACAGTCAAATTTATCTGGTCGGTTTGCAAACGGCTCGAAACCTTGTTCCGTAAGGAAGTAGTACAGAAACAGTTTTCTGCACACATAAACATTGGACTTTTTACTCATAGCTCATTTCTCCTTAAATTGATTTGGGTAATGTCTGGAGCCAGCATGGGCCCCGATTTTGCTACTCTTCTTACCATATAAGCACCAGCGCACGGTGCCTAAAGAGGTCTGTGACGCAACGCTTTTACATGACTCCAGACTTCAAACAATCGCAATATTGTGTGGCTCAGATGGTGGACGGACGAATGGGAGTGTACCTCACATTTTTCAAACTTCCTTTCAAAAAAAGTGTTATTATGTATCATAAGAACGTCTCATCACATCATGCCAAAAGGCTTGTGCAACAACGGTTCTATGGTGGTAGTTTTTTTCAACAGGTTCGATACTGGGCTCAGCCAGGGAGCGGACGAATGGGGCAGAGTCTTGCATTTTTGACCCCTTTCAAAAATGTAATTATGTATCATAAGAACATCCCATCACGCCACTGAAAAAGGCTTGTGACGCAATGGTTTTGCATGGGTCATTTTTTCCAACAGACGGGGTCAGAGACTGAGTCCAAAAGACGACAATGCAGCTCACCTTTGCCTAAATCTGAGCATAAAAAATAGCGCCCTGCCAGTTGGCAAGACGCTTACTTTAATAGCTGTTGGAATGAATCGTTCTTGGAATTCTGCCCGCACAACTCCAGGCTCCTTCGGAGTACCCTAAACCCCAAGGGATGAACTCCATTACCGACAGACCGCCATAGGAGGCCGTAGGAAGCCCGTAGAGCCCCCTCTCGCTTCGATAGGATGGGCCAACAACTGCGCCAAACGCACTCTGTGGCCGCTGTAGCGCCACAGGGGAGGCGAAGCAAAATGCAGTCTCAACATTAGCTGGATTTACGATTAAGGCTCTAAAAATCTGGGACACAAAAAAGTCGGTCGGGCTCGGTACGCTGTCGTTTGCGCAAGCGTTTATAGGGTCTGCCTTCGTGTTCGGAGTCTCTTCTGTGACTTGCCAATCCGTCTATCTATTATTTATAAGGCAAGGGCCTTCAAACCCTTGTGTTGCAACGGTTTTGGAAATACCCAGGACACACAATGTGTCCCAAAATGGTTTTAGACGCCCTCTGTCGAGGGCTCGATTGCAACAGATAGGAAGATTAGACGAAAGCCGGGGCAATTATAGTCCAGTCAGAGAAAACGTATCTACGCCAGACAGAGGATTTGCAAGTTGAAGTGTAAAACAGTACGGCGTTGTCAAGCATAGACTTATCATATTTTCCAAAATATTTCTACCTTGCTGCGCCCAACATGGATGCGTTCGATTAATGTATCGACAACAGACAATTTATCGTCCATAGTTACGCCTTCCCAGTTGCTCATGTAATTATTGATTATTCTTCTTTCATCCCTATGATATATTTCTGCATATATTCGAGATACTTCTTCCTGGAGTCCTTGTTTTTCTAAATTCAGTGCATCTACTCGTTTGTTAATGTATTCCATTGTTGCTGGACTCGCATATGAAATTTTGTCTATGAACGTGATAATTTCATTTTCAACCTCCTCCAATCGTATTTTAAGCCTAACGAGTTCGATGGTGTTCTCCTGTTTTTCTACATGGGATAGTTCAGTGAACTCGTCCAGCTTTCTCCGCATCTCGTCAAATACGATATCCTCAATATCTGAGGCTTGGACTGCACCAATGCCGTCACAAGAGGCGGAGACGTACTTGGTGCTGCACACATAGTACCGGGCTGGGGCAGTGCGCTTCCGGGGGTATGCTCTCAGGGATAGGGCATGACCACAATGGATGCACTTTATCTTCCCAGCGAGCCATGTGTTCTTGGCCTTAACCGGCTTTGCAATCTGGCGCACGTTCAAGCATTTCCTCCGGCATCGCAACCATGTATCTGAGTCGATGCACCCTTCATGTGGGGCTATGACTAACACCTGGCTCTCAAGACAGACCGCTTTCCTCCGTGTGGCCTTGTCCCCGGTGTAGAGGTAGGCTCCATTTGTGCCGATAAACTGCGAGACATCGTTGACCACCTCCGCTCCCTGAGCACGGAAGAACTCATATATGTCGGCATCAGCCTTAACGTACACTGGATTGGTGATGATGTCCCGCACACGCATCCGACTGAAGTTGTGGCCCGACTGGTTCTTTATCCCGTGAGTGCTCAGGTATTTGATAACATCGGAGAAGGATGTCTGCGGCTGCGAGTACAGAGCATAGATGAGCTTGACAATCTGTATCTGCTCTGGGATGGGGCGATACATACAGGTCTTGATTCCATCCATGACAATGTTCTCAAGTTCATATCCATACGGCACCCTGCCACCCATGTAGAACCCTTTCCGGCTACGGGAGCGATATGCGTCGATGACACGCTGCTGGATGGTCTCACGCTCAAGCTGGGCAAACACCATGACAATCATCAGCATGGCCTTGCCGATTGGAGTCGATGTGTCGAAGCGTTCAGTAATTGATACGAACTCCACCCCATATTTCTGGAGTTCGCTGATGACGTTGGCGAAATCAAGCACAGACCGGCTGATACGGTCGAGCCGGTACACGATAATACGACCAACACCACCAGCCCTGACCTCAGCCATCATCTCCTGAAAGTCTGGACGCTCTGTGTTCTTGCCGCTGTAGCCCTTATCACGAAATACCTTGTGTTGGTTGTTGCCAACCTCACGCAGACACAACTCGATTTGGCTTTCGATAGAGATACTGTCTTCCTTATCTACGGATTGTCGGGCGTAAATGAAATCTTTCATACCAACCTACCTTTTTTCTGTCCCTTTTGAGTATTTACTAAAAATACTATATAGGACTCTCTCTATCTGAATTTTTTGCTCCTGCCTTTCATCCTTATGTAAGATGGGTGTGTGATTTATGACAGTGTACTTGTTCCCGTGACAGACAATCTGTATATTTTCTTTAGTGTATTTGATATGAGTACCCCCTCGCTAATTAAAGTAAAATGCAAGTAAAGATAGCTCTGAAGCCATTGCTATTTTCAATCATTAAGCAGCTTTCTTACTTGTATAAAAACTATGGGCATGAAGATACCCCGCCATATAGGTTGAATAGCCTATAGGCGGGGTTATACACATTTTATTGAAGTCCAATATTGTAATATTCCGGGTGTTCATGGATGAGGTGCTTTGCGAAAGCAAGACCATCCTCAGCGTATAGGTCATCAGGGTCATTTAGCTTTGCTGTTTCTTCGATATTTTGAGGGATAATCTCATCGTGGTCATGAAAATCGGCGAAGGTTCCAGACAGAAACTCTTCCCAACTGGTTGTCGCACCCCTAACGTCGATATAGATAGGTTCGCCCATATATGTTGCCTTGCAAAAGAAGTGGCAATCCGTCCCTTTTCGTATCTCGAACGCATCGTAGCCAAATTCTTGGTGCAAAGCGAGAGAGAATAGGTGGCAGGCCCCTTGGAGGAAGATGCTGGCTTCATCGTAGACATTGTGAAAATCCGATGAGTCATCTTCCGTGTCTACAAATTGCGGGTTTTGCGCTTCTTTGAGAAATTCATTTATATCCCAACGCTCCCTGCTCACTTTACAATAGTATCCAGTGTGGAAATTGTCCTTAGCATTCATCCTTCTGCTACCTCCGATGGCTCAGACAGCCCATGTTTTGGTTTTATCTTTACTTCAGGAGAAAATGTTGTGGAAGAACACTGCGGCGACCAGTTGACTGCCGTAAAAATAAATCGTGTTTCTGCCGTCAGTCTGTATTTCTGGTGACTTCACGAAGTACGGTTGCATCAATCTCATGCGCACAAAACTTTCACTCTGGAAAATGCGACGTTTGATTTCGAGCTCATCAAGCTGATTCCATACATGAATCTGCTCGTCAGTAAGCTGTACGGCTGTCATAGCGCCATAACTATCTCCAGTTGGATGTGAATCAACATCTATAAATCCGCAATCATCTTTGAGACTATTTATATTTGCGATATTCATACATTTGCTTCCTTTCCATTTGCAATGCTTTCTTTGGTTGCCACCTTCAAGTGAAGTACCATGCCGGACACCAAGACATTGGCTTGTTTGGGCTATTCACTTGTCATCGGAGCCCGTACTTGATTGGACGGTATAGCCTTCACGCTCCATTTTCTCTCTGACGGCTTGCAGTATATAGGCTTGCAATGATTTCCCAGAGGATGCGGCGGCCGCTCTGATGACGATACCTTCCTCTTTGTATGGTTGGATTTTAATAACATCTAATTTAGCAATATGTCTTGCATCACTTGCTCTCTTTGCTTGACTCAATGCCATCCGTATCACCTCAATGGTAGTATACCACATTTGCAAGCATGGTGCCATGCTCATAATTCACAAAAACATGGCACCATGTTTGTGCAACGCTATGAAATTTTTGCTGGCAGAAAAAAATGGAACCGACTACATCTGGCGGGGCCGAAAAGGGGGATTGACCCCGGCCCCGTCTGACCGCCCCGGCCCCGTCAACTTTCCCTTGCACGAAAAGGGCAAGTTGAACTTGACCCCGGCAGACGGCCCCGGCGAATTGTCCAGCACGGAAAATATAAACAATATGCACAAGAATTTTAGCTAATTTTTGTGTAATATTCCGTGTTTACATGGAGCCATGCGGCGTGGTACCATGTAAACACGGCGGGGCGATAGTCCAGCCGGGGGAAATAGACAGCCGCCCAACGTGGTAACGACACGCCGGACGGCCTAACCCCAAAATATTCGACACGCCGGAAAGACGGCGGGAAAGTGAGAAAAACGCCATGTTGAACTCAAAACTGAATACTTCCGGGGCTATGGACAGTGTACCGGAAAACGGCGGCAAAGTCAAGGATTTTGAACAGGTCAAGCGGGATTTTGAGACGGCCCACGCAAGTGGCAAGGACTACGGCCCCCAACTGTTGGACTTGTCAACGGCGATTGCACATAGCGTTGTGCGGAAATGCCTTGACCCGCAGCGCAAGACGGCCCCGGCCCGGTACTCTGTCAGCGACAACGGCTATAACCCCGCTATGGACGATTTGCGGCGGGGAATTTCCGCAGACGTGGCCCTGCTGGACAGCACGCAGACCGCCGCAGAAAAGGCAATCCGCGCCACGCTGGACGCAGACGGCGAACCCGTGACCGTGACCGCAGACAAGGACGCAGAAACGGCCTTAAATGCGCTGATTGACCGCACGTTGACAGACGGGATTGACCTTGTTCAGACCGCCGCTTGTGCCCTGCTGGAACAAGCCGCAGAACACGCAGACGGCCCCGGCTGGCTTGACCGTCCCTATACTGTCCGCCGCTTGTCCCGCCGGGTCTATATCCGGGTAGAGGACAGCGCCGCATACCGTGAAGAAGATACGGCCCCCATGCGTGAAGTTTTCCGGGCAGTACGCCGGGCAGTACAGGACAGCCGGGCAGTACAGACAGACCCCCGGAACGGCTACACCTACATAGAGGAATTGACCGTTGACGGCCTTGACGCCATTTACTACCGTCTCCAAAAGTACGCCGATTTGGGCGGCTACAACGCTAACGGCAACTACACCGCAGACCGCCAGACCGTGACGGACTACAACGCCATTATAGAGCGGCTGAACCTGACCGCCAGACAAGCGGAAGTGTTGGCCCTGCGTATGCGGGGCTATGGGTGGAAAGCGATTGCTACCTATTCCGGGGTTACTGATAGGGCCATTAGAAAAGCCATGGAACAGGTACAGAAAAAGGCCCTTGCAATCGGCCTTGTTCCCCCGGCAGACGGGGAAAACTGAACAGACAGACCGCAACGGGGCGGGGGCTTGACGGCCCCCGCCTTTTCCTATGCTGGACAGGCAGACCACGCAGACAGCCATACAAGGCCGTAGGACGGCGGGAACGTCCGGGGAATGGTATAGGATATAGGGAACGGCACAAGGGCCGTTGTAGACCCCTTAAAACGCCGCAGACAGGGTACTCCCCCTGCGGTCAAGGGTGACGGGACAGGGACAGCGGCCCCGGACAGCCCCGGCGGGGAGGAGGTGAAAAACGTATGAATCCCCGCGAAAACAAGGCAAGGAAGGCCCTTGCAAAACTCGGTTATACCATGCAAGAGCGCACAAATACCGTAGACCCATATCACAACGGCAACTATCGGATTTTGGATAGCTTTACTGGTAACATTGTAGCCGGGGAGAATTTCGACTTGACACTGGAAGATGTCGAAAAATTCATCAGTGAATGATGAAAAGGGGCGGCAAAAGCCGCCCCCGCTCCTAAAACAATCAGGGCAAGCCCCTGTTTACATACCATTCCCCACCCCAGTGTGTTGCGCTCCGAGGAGCCGGGAACGGTCGGCACTTGCCACGCCCAGACGGTCAGCCCGCCCAGCGTCGGCATGATACCCCAGCTTGCACCACACCCACGCAAGCACCGCCCTGTATCTTACGCCCCTTATGCACGGCGGATTTTCCTCAAGGGGTTTACATATATGCTCTTGCGATAGCGACCCAGCCCCAGCAACAGCGTATATCTACCCCGCAGCCTCAACGCAATATCGAACCGCTCAAACATTTTGATAGTTCTCCAGATTCACCGATGATAATCATCTTGCTTATGAACAGTTATGAGATATTGTCGGCCCGGAGTGTGTCATAGTTTACGAGCGGTTTATTGTCCAGAATGTAAAGACATATAGGACTTGAGTACCTTCGCATTTCATGCCGCAATCTGAGTACATAACAATCGGTTACATTAAATTCAACAGCAGATACTCAACTATTGATTAGACTATACTCGATAGCTTCGACTCTCTGCTGAATATCTATACATATTAGCTGTATATGTATTCTGCGCTCATATTGACTCCGTTCGCATTCCATCAGGAAACAATAGGCTGCAGATTTCTCATATAGGTAGGTGACTACTCTTTTGGCATATTAACCTCGTATATAGCTTGATGCACACTTGTGGTAGTATGAGTTATTTTATTTGCCGTCAGCAGACTGGCGCACTCCGTCCCGGCAAATTATAAGTTAGTAAATCTTGCGAGCCCGCCCCAAATAAAAGTTAGTACATTTCGCAGACCTCGTTGGTCGCAATCCAAAAGTTAGTAAAAAATCAAATCAGAAGTCAGTATCTTCCCTCAGAAGTTAGTGAGTTAGTAAATTCTTTTACCCTTGCTCGGCTGGACTCAGAAGTTAGTAATCTTTTGGTGAGGCGGAAGTTTGGGCTGGATGAATAAAAGTTAGTAAATATTTACAATATTCAGCGAAATGTGAATAAAAATTTGCAACCAGAACTTCACACCATTTTCCCACTCGCAAACACCAAAACCTGCACCTCATTTTCTACACCAGAAGTTAGTAAAATCCACCGGCATTATGGGGAATTTGCTACCAAACCAGAAGTTAGTACCTCAAATCGGAAGTCAGTAAATACTTTTCGAGCCACACGATTTTGCCTATTTTGAAAGTCAGTAAATTCTCTTGGTTCATCGGAGAATATACACTTGTTCTATTTTCAGAAGTCAGTAAACTCTTTCAACTCATCGACGAGTTTTCCGAATCAGAAGTCAGTAAGTTGTTCCAGACCTCCTGTCAAATCAAAAGTTGGTATTTGGAATCGCCGTTCGTCATGAACGAAGAGAAGTTAGTAAAAGTCAGTAGAAGTTTTGATGCCGAACACCAGCCTGGCTTTGCGCTCACCCAATGGAAGTCAGTACGACCTCAATACCATGATGATAGTTAGTAAATCCTGTCTTCAACAACAAAAGTTAGTATACACTGTTTGCTCTGTAGCCAAAAGACGGTAAACGTCTACGGCATCGAAGCAGGAATCCAGTAAGTCTCTCTCATCAAAGTCAGTGAAGGTTTTGCATAGCAAGTAAAAGTCAGGCCAACTATCTATCACAACTCAGAGAAGTTGGTAAAGCGTTTGGCCTGAAACAAAAGTTGGTAAACTGCATCTCTCCAGTATCAAAACTCAGTGAGCCGTTTTGAGCTATGGCAAAAGTCAGTTAAGTGATTCGGGTTCTGTTGAAAGTTAGTGGCCTGCTCAAGTTTGCTCTGAAAGTCGGTAAAGCGTACCACTCACATTGGAAGTTGGTAAAGACCTTATAGTCTATGCAAAAGCCAGTAAACTCCTTGCCCCACAGCGCAATTTAGAGATGTTCTTTGCCCAGATAGTGAAAGTCAGTTAAGCTGTTCAGCCCGAAGCAAAATTCAGTAAAAAGAAATAGCCATGCTCAATTCACGCCACTAAAAGTCAGTGCCGCCAATTCAACATAGCTATATGGATTAAAAGTTAGTCTTTTCTTTTTGGGATACCACATCGAGTTTCTTCGTTTGGTGTAAAGTTGGTGTATGGTTCAAAGTTGCTTATCGCAAAACATAATCAAATCCTATGCTTACTGCCTGATTTCGCAAGCATTATGCCGAATTACAAACTTTCCTGCAAGATAAGAATTTCATTCCCTTCTATGTGCTGGACGGTACTCCGCAGGACATCCTCATCAAAGCCGGGACTGTGCAGCAGTTGACCTTCTGGAACAAAAAGGCCGGAACGCTTGTCATTCAAAAGAAAGACAGCGTGAGCGGTGCTTTGATTTCCGGCGCGCAGTTCCAGCTCACCTGCGCCAACGGCGGCTATGTGGACAATGACAACGGGCATCTGTCCTCCAACGGTCTCTATATCACGGACGCCAATGGTGAAATCCGCATTCCCGGCATCACCGGGACGGTCGTGGCCAAGGAAATCCAGCCCGCCCCCGGTTATGTGATCAATTCTGCTACCCAGACGCAGACCGTCACCGTCAACCCGATGGACACGCAGACCCTTGTTTTTCTGAACGAGCCTCTGTGCAGCCTGACGCTGACCAAGCTGGACTCTGTCACTGGCAAACCCCTGGCAGGCGTGGAGTTCCAGCTCACCTATGCCAACGGCGGCTATGTGGACAACGCCAACGGGCATCTGTCCTCCAACGGCCTCTATACCACGGACGCCAACGGCGAGATCCGCATCTCCGGCGTGACCGGCACCATCGTGGCCACCGAGACCAGGACGATCCCCGGCTACACCATCGACCAGGCCACCAAGACACAGACCGTCACTGTCAACCCGGACGATACCCAAACCCTTGTGTTTTATAACACTCCCGGCACCACTCTGACGATCCAGAAGTATGTGGACGGCACCACCAACCCCATCCAGGGCGTGGCCTTCCTCGTCACCGATTCCAGCGGTCAGTATGTGGGGCCGAATAACGGCGAGTATGTGACCGATAAAAATGGCCAAATCGTAATCACCGGCCTGACCCCCGGCATCACCATCACCGCCAAGGAAACCCAGACGGCTGACGGCTACGTCCTCGACACCACGCCCCAGAGCATCCTCATCAAAGAGGGCCAGGGACAGACGCTCACCTTCTTCAACAAGGCGGAGGGCGGCTTGGAGCTGATTAAGGTCAGCGAGAGCGACACCACCCAGCGTATCCCCGGCACCACCTTCGAGATCCGCAAAATAGACGGCGCTCTGGTGGAGACAGTCACCACCGGCGACAACGGACGTGTCCATGTCAACTTGGACGCCGGGGACTATTACTTTCGAGAAAAAAACTAGGAAAAGCGGAGCAACTATGGTATAATAGGTTGTATGGAATATATAGACTTG
>QXXE01000117.1 GCA_009911355.1 Clostridiaceae bacterium
TCCCGCCCGCAGGCGACGGAAGGGAGTCCAGAGGGGCGAGCCCCTCTGGCGCTGTCCGCGCAGGACGCCTGCCCGGCTAGGGCACCCCCCGTCCCGCCCGCAGGCGACGGAAGGGAGTCCAGAGGGGCGAGCCCCTCTGGCGCTGTCCGCGCAGGACGCCTGCCCGGCGAGGGCAACCCCCGCCCCGCCCGCAGGCGGATGCGCGGTCAGAACGTCCCGGATTGCCGCTTCGGCGGTTCGGCACTGCTACTCTTTATTTGCAGCTCCGGGTTTTTGATGCTGACCTTGGTCTGACTCGGGATGGACTGCGTAATAAAAGCATTGGAGCCTACAACTACGCCCTCGCCGATTACCGTCGCGCCGCCAAGGATAGACGCACCGGAATAAATCGTTACATCGTTTTCAACCGTCGGGTGACGCTTGGCATGGTTGAGCGCCTGCCCGCCCTTTGTGCTCATTGCGCCCAAAGTGACCCCCTGATAAATTTTTACGCGGTCGCCAATGCTGGTGGTCTCACCAATGACAATGCCCGTACCGTGGTCAATGAAAAAATATTTGCCGATCGTCGCGCCCGGATGGATGTCTACGCCCGTGATCGTGTGCGCGTGCTCGGTCATAATGCGCGGGATCAGCGGCACGCCGAGCAGGAACAGCTCGTGCGCAATACGGCTTACCATGATGGCGTAGAGCCCCGGATAACACAGAATAATCTCGTCCATGCTGTAGGCGGCAGGATCGCCGTCAAATGCCGCTTCCACATCCGTGTCAAGATATTCGCGGATATGCGGCAGGCGCGACATGAACTGCTCGGTCAAAAGCCCCGCCCGGGTGCGCGCTTCCTCCTCGCTAAGCCCGCCGTGCTGGAGCGCCTTGCCAATCTGCTTGCGCAGATGATAGTCGACCTCCTCGAGCACACTGCCAATATAATAAGCAATAGTGGTCTCGCGCGGCTTGGTCGTCCCGAAATAGCCCGGGAAAATCACGATTTGCAGCTTCTTCAATATCTCAATGACCGTATCGCGGTTGGGCTGGCTGTTTACCCCGATCTTGCTGATCGCAGGATGCCGCTCGTAGCTTTTCAGCAGCTCGCTCACCACGCCGCCCAACGTATAAGGGGTTTGTTCCATAGTTTCCTCCGTTCTGGCAGGGAAGCCCCTGCGCCGGTGTCTTTGCGTCCACTTAGCGCTGCCACACCTGTTTCGCATCCGCCCCAATGCCGTCTGGCTGTTGCCCTGCTTCTATGCCCCGTCGAATTTCCCGACCGATCCACAAAAGCCCCCTGCAAAATTTTACCTTCGCCCGACAGCAGCGCCCACAGGCGCGCCCATAGCACAGCTGCCCCGCAGACGGCTCCCTGTGCAGAGAAAATAGCCCTTGCAGATGCAGATCAAACAGTTTTTTCAATCCTGGCTACAGCGTTAAGCAGCCGCATATCCAAATTATAATACAGCAGGCTGGGGATTGCAAGCGGCGCTCAGCGGCCGCACCGAATTTGACCTTCTTTTTTACGCCTGCACATCGTAAAGTAAAGGGAGGGGAGGGAATGCCATGCGCGGCAAAAAGAAGGGGAAATGGAAACGCCGCCTGCTGCTTGCGCTGCTGCTGACAGCGGCGGCGGCAGCAGCAGTGACATTCGGGATTGCGTCGCCGATTATCGCGGAGTACGCGGCAAACCAGGCGCAATATACGGCAACCAGCGCGATCAACGAGGTTATGCTGGAAAAAATCTACGAAAACCGCGCGGAATATGGGCGGCTGGTCAGCTTTGAACGCGATGAGGGAAGCCGGGTGACCGCCCTGCGCACCGACGTGATCACAATGAGCAGCATGAAGGCTGTGATGGTCAACGAGCTGTACCGGGCGGTGAATACGCTGGAAAACCGCACAATTGAAATCCCGTTGGGCTCGGTGTTTGCGCCCGCCTATTTTGCAGGGCAGGGCCCGAAGGTGTCCGTCGGCATGGTGGGGCTGGGGTTCGCGAAAGCAGAGTTTATCAGTGCGTTCACCTCGGCGGGGATCAACCAGACCCGGCACAATATCCTGCTTGAAGTAACGGCGGAGGTGCGGGTGCTGCTGCCGCTGCTCGGGCATAAGGATGTGACGATCACCAGCCGCTACCCGGTTACAGATACCGTGCTGGTCGGTACGGTGCCGGAGCATTACACCTATATCGACGATACTGAGCAGACGCTGCTGGGCAAGATCAATGACTATACGCAGTAGGAAAGCCTTTCTGGGCTGGGAAGGCAGGCGGCATTTACCACGATGCGTTGCAAGGCTGCGCGGAGGGTGCATATGCCGCCTTCACGGGTACAGGAGGAGTGCCCGCCAGCGGGAAGCAAGGAGTCCGGATGCTGCGCTGGCCGTAGCCATGCCCAGAAGGGGAAGGCTTAGCGCCGCATGGGAATTCGCCGAAGGGGTGGTTTCAAGCCCGGTTGCTGGCAATAGAGATGGCCATGCTGCGCTCAAGTAGGCGGTGCGCTGGGCGGCAAGCCACAGATTCCATTTTGGCGGCGGGCCGCCCTGCGGCAGAAAGCTTTCCATGAAATTGCGCAGGACAAAACGCTCGCTGCCACCTCTGCGTCAAATGGCCGCGAAAGAGCAGCATACGACCTTTTCGGACAGGCTGCAATCGCCATTTTTGCAGATTTGGAGCGCACTTTTGCACGCTGGGGGTAGAGATGGGAAAGGCCCGCAGGAGACCTGCGGGCCGAAGTTTTCCGGATATGCTGTAAATGCAGAGCCGCGCCCTGTCACAATCTCAATTGTACAGGAGCCGCATAATCCCCCTGCCTGCGCGGCCTATGGATCAGCTTTCCGTGACCGCGTGATGGGATTCGCGGCGGAAATGCACCATGCCAGTGCGGTCAAGCGCGACCATGACGGCGGGGATAAAGACCAGCTGTATCATAATGCCAGGGATAGCGGTCAGCAGCGCGCCCGAGAGGAACATCTGCCAGGTGAACGCTTCGCCTGAAACGCCAGTCATCAATACGCGGGCAATGCCCCAGACCAGCCGCCCGCCAATCATTGCGGCGATCAGGGAGCGGTAAAGCGAAATAATGCACTGCCAGCGCGAACGGTTATAAAGGAAACCCGCGATCAGGCCATAAGCGGCAAGTTCGACCGCCATTGCGGCGCCGATGGGGAAGATCGGGGGCGCAGCAAACATGACATAGCGCAAAGGGGGCAGGATAAAGCCGACGGCCGCGCCGTACTGCCAGCCGCAGATCAGCCCGCAAAGCAGGACGGGCAGATGCATGGGAAGCAGCATGTTGCCGATCTGTTGCAGCTGCCCGGTGAAAAAGGGCAGGACAATCCCAATCGCGATAAACATTGCCGAAAGGGCCAGGTTCTGGGTGGACTTATTTAAATAGTGGGGTTTCATGGAGTCACTCCTTGCTGGATCATTGGGCCGCTTCCCGGGGAGCCGGAAAGCGGCCTGCTTGAATGGTTCAGTGGCCGGGCTCAGTCGAGCGAAACCAGTTCGTATTCGCGTTCGCCAAGGCCAAGCTTGACAGCGGCTTCGATGGTATGGATGCCGTTGCGGGTCTCCATACGCTTGATAAGCGCCGCCTTGCCGGGATCGGGGGAATTGTAGACCGCGTCAACGCATGCCTGGTCGAGCGCGACCGGGTCAAGCGACGCGAAAATGCCGATATCCGCCATTTCCGGGTCGTGGGGATGCGCATCGCAGTCGCAGTCGACCGACAGGCGGTTCGCAACGCTGACATAGACGATGTTCTCCGCGCCGACATGGTCGATGACCGCGCGGTCAGCGTCCGCCATCGATTCCAGGAAATCATCATGCGGGGCGTTCATAATATCCTCAATCCCGTTGCAGGGCGCGCCGCTCGTGTGGATATGTCCCTTGCCGCGCCCGGACGCAATGCCAATGGACATGTTCTTCAGCGCGCCGCCGAAGCCGCCCATCGCGTGGCCCTTGAAGTGCGACAGGATCAGGATGGAGCCATAATTATCAAGATGTGTGCCGACATAGTTCTCCTTGAGATGGAAGCCGCCCTCGACCGGCAGCGCCATGTCGCCGTCTTCGTCAAGCAGGTCGCAGGGGGCGATGTCCATGAAACCGTGGTCGCGGAAGGTCTGCCAGTGGGCCTCGGTGGTGTTGCGGCGGCCCTCATAGGCGGTGTTGCATTCGACAATCGTGCCGTTCAGCTTCTTCACCAGCGGTGCGATCAGCGCGGGCTGTAAGAAATTGTGCCCGCCAGGCTCGCCGGTAGAAATCTTGACAGCAACTTTGCCCTTCAATGTTGCGCCAAGCGCGTCATAAGCCTTTACGAGTCCCTCCGGGGAGATATCCGCCGTAAAAAATACCTTCTTCATAAATCCTCCTCATAAGTCTGAAGCTTTGCGCGGACTGCCGCGCGTTTTTCTTTGCATTTATGGTAACACTTAGAGCGTACTCCATGTCAAGCTTTTTTTCAAATTTTTTCGTAAATTTTTTTTCGGGAAGCCTCCGCCTGTTTACGCGTTCCCTTCCGCCCGCAGGCGTAATAAAGTTTTTACTCGATTTTTTTACAAAAAAATCGCAGGGGTCCAGGGGACAGCGTCCCCTGGCGCAGCCCGCGCAGGGCCGGACGGACAGGAACTGCTGCCGGCCCTGCGTGGAAAGAGATGAGAAAGAAAAGAGTTGCAAAAATGGGCGAAACCTGCTATGATTAGAATGCTGTAAAGTAAAATTACGGAGGTTTCGATAGATGAAATTAGGGATTGTCGGGCTTCCCAACGTCGGGAAGTCTACTCTGTTCAACGCAATCACCAACGCAGGGGCCGAAAGCGCTAACTACCCCTTTTGCACCATTGACCCGAATGTCGGCATGGTCGCGGTGCCCGATTACCGGCTTCAGCCGCTGACCGACCTGTACCACGCGAAAAAAACCACGCCCGCAGTTGTGGAGTTCGTCGATATCGCGGGTCTTGTGCGCGGCGCAAGCCGGGGCGAAGGGCTCGGCAATAAGTTCCTCGCGCATATCCGCGAGGTGGATGCGGTCGTGCATGTGGTGCGCTGCTTTGAGGATGAGAATATTGTGCATGTCGAGGGCTCGGTCGACCCCGCACGCGATATTGAAACCATCAATCTTGAGCTTGTTTTTTCGGATATTGAGCATCTGGAACGCAGGCTCGACCGTACCCGGAAAGCCGCGAAGGCTGACAAGAAGTTGAACGCCGATGTGGAAATCCTGGAAAAGCTCAAGGCGCACCTTGAGGAAGGGCTGACCGCACGCACCTTCCCCGGCCTTGCCGATGACGAGGACGTGCAGCGCGTTGTAAAAGAAAGCGACCTGCTGACCGCAAAAAAGGTAATTTACGCGGCAAACCTTGACGAAGCAGGCTTTACCGGCGACGCTGCCGAGAACGCACGGCTTGAGGCTGTGCGGAAAATCGCTGCGGCCGAGGGCGCGCAGGTGCTCCCGATCTGCGCTAAGCTGGAAGAGGATATCGCAACAATGGAGGACGACGACAAAGCGATGTTCCTTGGGGAGCTTGGGCTGGAAGAGTCCGGGCTTGACCGCTTGATCCGCGTTTGCTATGACCTGCTCGGCCTGATGAGCTTCCTCACCGCGGGCGAGCCCGAAGTCCGCGCCTGGACGATCACGAAGGGCACGAAAGCGCCGCAGGCCGCAGGCAAAATCCATACCGATTTTGAACGCGGGTTTATCCGCGCAGAGGTTGTGTCTTATGACGACCTGATGTCGTGCGGCTCGCTGTCCGCAGCGCGCGACAAGGGCCTTGTCCGCTCTGAAGGCAAGGAATATGTGATGCAGGACGGCGACGTAGTGTTGTTCCGATTTAACGTCTGATACAATTTCCTGTCGGGGAAATGTTGTAAATTCTGGGAGTTACCGCCTGTGGGCGGTAGCTCCTTTTGCGGTTTAACCCCTACCTTACCCCTACCCGATATTTTTGCTCAATAATTTACTGCGTTATCCAGTTTTCGGATTTCATCCTGTTTCAAGTCGTCCAATACGTGCGTATAGGTATCGGCTGTTTCCTTTATGGTCGCATGACCTAAGAATTTCTGCATTACCCGCACATCCACATTATTTTCTGCCCCTCTGGTCGTGAAAGTATGACGCAGGCAATGAGGGTGGATGTTACTGACGCCGATTTTCTCACAGATAGAATAACAGGTACGCCGTATATTGTTCGGGTCAAGCGGTCTGCCTAACTGGGTGCAGAAAACAAGGTCGTTATCCTCGTATGCAGTACTGGCTTTTTCTTTGTTTTTCTCCTGTTGCTCCCAGACATCAGCAAGCACCTTGATAGCCGTTTCGTTGAGAGGAATTATCCGCTCACTGGATGCTGTTTTCGGTGTGCCAAATTCTAAGTGCCAATGTTCCTCTGGGTTGTCTGGGTCTTTTACCTTGCGGATTATTCTTTGGATGTGTAACTGGTTCTGCTCAAAGTCTATGTCCTGCCATTTCAGCCCTAACAACTCCCCAAGCCGCATACCTGTGCAGAGGTCGAAAATATAGACAACGCCCATGTAGGTTGTTTTCGCCTGTTCCACAAATGCGTTCTGTTGTTCCTGTGTTAAAACATTGATTTGTGGCTTTGTTGTTTTGGGAAGTTTTACCCTGTTAGCGGTGTTACGGACAATCAAGCCGTCATCTACCGCCGTTTCTAAGGCATTGCTTAACAGCTTGTAAACATCTATCACTGTAGATGGTGCTAACCCTTTATCAGACAGGCTGTTGACAAATTTCTGAATTATGTCCTGTCGGAGTGCCTTTAGCTTATAGTGACCGATAGCTGGTTTGATATGATTTTTTACCTTTACCGTATAATTGATATAGGTAGTAGGCTTTACATACCGCTTTTTGTATTCGGACATATAATAGTCAAGCCATTCGGCAAGAGTCATTTCTGTAGGATTGGTGATAATGCCTTTTTGCAGATTATTCAGCAAGTCGGTCATTTTGGCGGCTACTTCCTGTCTGGTCTTTCCGTATAAGGATTTACGCTGTTGTTTTCCGTCTGCTGATATGCCAATCGTCACACGGGCTTCCCATGTGCCGTCTTTCCGCTTGCGGATAGAGCCTTCATTTTGCCCTCGTTTCGCCATATTTTATTCACTTCCTTTGCTTTGCTCAATCATTTCATTACTGATAACGTCTAAATTGTTTAGTTCATTCCTTAAAGTGAGAATTGTGGAAAACCGCTTGTGTCTATGTGATGAAGCAATTTCCTCAGAGTAACTTCCATCTGACTTTTTTTCTTCTGCTTCAAGGCAATAGCCAGCCAGTTCTATAAAGGCGTTAAAGAAAACAACTGCTGAAAAGTTCAAACGTGTGCCAGTGTTAAAATCCTTACCTAGCCACTGTGCCGTTCCTGCGAAAATGTCAAGCCACTTATTTCTCAGTGGTTCTGGAATCGTGTATAAAGCCTTAGACAGTATAGACAGGCTTTCGTCAAATTCTATATTGGTTTCATAGTTTTTATGCTCTGTCAATCCCAATAGGTAATCTACACTACACCCAAGGCATTCTGCCATTCTTTTAAGAACTTCGACATCAGGACAGTGCTTTCCGCTTTCGTAGTTGCTCATGGATTGCCTTACAATTCCTATTTTATCTGCAAATTGTCCCTGCTTGATATGGCTTTGTTCTCTAAGAGCCTTTAGGCGGCTTCCAAATTCTGCAAATTTATAATCTTCCATAATGTCAAAACCTCCTTGGCCTTTATTATATACCGAACAAGAAGAAAAGTAAATAAATTTTTATAAAATAGGAATAGAAAAAATTTGGTCAAAAAACCTTGACAAATAGTGAAATGTGTTGTATTATAATGGACGTAACATGACATAGCGGAGGTTTGAGAGGGAGGTGCTATCGAAAAACTTAGTACGCATTGACTAACCTGCGAGATAAAGCAGTACCCATATAATAACTTTGGATTTTCCAAATACAGAAACAACAAAATTGAATGAACGAATAGGAGGATATGACTATGATTGGTAATTGTAGTTCGTGGGAATCACTTCCTCTGATACTCCAGGCAAAGGACGTCCAGATGATTTTGGGAATTTCAAAGGGAAAGACGTATGAGCTGATGAACTCTTTAGATTTTCCGACAATTTATCTGAATAAGCGTATGGTGGTATCAAAGGACAAATTTTATGAGTGGCTCAATCAAGATAACAGGAAAATCAAAAGGAGGGCAATTTATGTATCAAGAAAAGGTTGAAGCAAAGAATTACAAAGAAAATTTTAGGGCTGCGTTTGATGGCTCATGTATGGATGCGAGCACAGGTCGGAGAGTAGTTTTTCAAGGACTTCGTGAAGAAGGGAGGCAATTAGTGGAAGCTATATGTGTATCAGACACCTTAAAAGAACGAGCAGTTCAGGGGCAGAAAGTGCAACAATTTCTTGACACAGTTCGGTCTGTACTCAAAGATTGCACATATCTGTATCTGTTTCCAAGCCCTGAGCAGAGGGAGCAGAATATAAAACTGTCATGTGAAATCCGAAGAAATGATGATAGAATTGGTTATGTTGAGGATATGGACTATTTGCTGGACTGTGAATATATTTACAAGCTGATTTTTGGACTTCCTATTGAATCTGACTCTGGTATGAACATTATTTTCTTCATACCAAATGAACTTGCATATTATTCGGAGCTGTTCCAGTTGGGAGTGTTGAAGCCTTATGAAAAAAATTCCCAAGAACCGTTCTGTAGGATTGAAGAATCTGGAAGAGTGTATATTCGTATTTCCAATGCTCTTATCAATCTTGATATTTCTTGTATTTAACTACTCTGTAAGCAAAGCGACAGCCTTGGAAACGGTAACGGTTTCCAAGGCTGTCATTTTACCCTTTTTTCAAAATCTTTTTACCAATCAAGCTGGACACCCGTATAGATTCTTCCTGTGGGTCTTGTACATAATATCCGTATGGAGAAGGGGGCGGTACTATATCCGCCCACATACATTCAACCCCCATTCCCTGTAGAGAGCCGAAAAGATAAGGGCAGTT
Organism: Clostridiaceae bacterium; assembly: GCA_009911355.1. Classification (GTDB taxonomy): domain Bacteria; phylum Bacillota; class Clostridia; order Oscillospirales; family Butyricicoccaceae; genus QXXE01. The sequence continues at coordinate 9,000 of QXXE01000117.1, forward strand.
GTCACAACCTTTATATTCTGGAGCCACTTTCCGCACTTTATCCTGTCGCTTACAGAAAATTTGTCCGTTTCTGTCCAAATAATTAAAATGATTGACCATTTCCAGTTTTACTGACATATTGCTATCCCTCTTTTAGTACACCCGATGCAATGAGTTCTGATACTCTCAAAAATTCCTCATAAGAATCATACCTCCGAATTATTTTAGTCGCATAATCACCAGCCGCCAATGTATCTTCCCACTGACATACAATAGCGTCCATTCGTTCTGCCGTTACAAAATACGGACACTTCTCGCAGTCATAAGGATTGACCGATTTCAGTTTATGCTCTTTCTTACAGAAAATCTCATGTTGCTTAGGATATTCCCAACCTGTGACTAAATTTATATGCTGAACCGTTCCAATTTTTCTTATCATGTGATTCTCTCCTGTAGAAGCAGTAGCGACAAGGCGGCAGATATAGCTATTCTCCGTCCGTACCTATATCGGGCAGTTGTATATATGTTCCGTCATACATAAAAGTTTCATTCGTGCTTATTGTTATTTCATTATCCTGTATGGAAACAGTGGTATAAACTCGTTCCTCTGTAAAATATGGATTGATAAATTCCCATGAATCCCCTTTTCCGTTTACTTCCAATTCCACCCATACTGCTTCAGGAAATATGATATAAGGAGTATCATTCTGTATATCTATTGTAATAATTACATCTTCGCCTGTTTCTGTTTCAAAGCATTCCAACTGCTGCCCTGTGGAAAACGGAAAAGTAAAATAGCTTTCTTCCGTATATTCTTCTGAATCATTGGTATCCTCTTTTAAATCCGTTATTTCAAGCAAAATGTCTGTTACAAAAAAGTCGAGCCCACCATTTCGGTAATTGCTGACGGTCAAAATTTTTCCGATTCCTTTTGCGTAATATGTAACAGTGGCAATTTCTTTATTATGCTTATCGGTTTGACTCAGCCGGTCACAAAATATAGAAAAATATGAAATCAGGGTTGACAAGCCCCATTTAT
>QXXE01000118.1 GCA_009911355.1 Clostridiaceae bacterium
TCCTCGCTCCTCTCCGCCTCCGTCAACGGCCGCTTTTTCCTTCGACCTCTCTCCAGGGAACTCAAAGATATCTTCTCTGCTTTCCATATCCCTCTTCCTGTAGGTTAAAATCTTCGCGGGATTTTAGGTTATATTATATCACATTTTTGCGGATTTCGCATTATGCGGTATTGCCCTAAATCTCTTGAAGCCGGAACGCAAGATGCTTCTGCGAAAACGCAGCTGTCCGGGCGGGCTGGGCAGCGTCCGGTGCAAACATCAGGCACGCCCGGGTTGGGGCACCGGCACTATCTGGCCGTTCCATCCGCTGCAAACAGGTCGGCGAATTTCCAGGCGATTGCGACATCCGTATTGCCATATACGGTCACACGGTCAATCTCTGTGTACATCTGACGGATAGCAGCGTCCGCCGAGGTACACGCCCTGGCATATGCGGCAAGCGTCTGCTGCTCTGATATCCGCGCCGCATTTGTTTGGTGGGAGCGCTCCTGCGCCTGTTCCAGCACCTTGATTTCCTGCCGTAAAGTTTCCTGCTCCTGCGCGATTTGCTGCTTTTGCAGCAGGAATTCTTCACGGCTGAGCCGTCCCTCCCGGTAATCCTCATAGCGGGCCAGCCGCGCTGCATCCCCAACGGCAAGCTGCCTGGAAAGCGCGGCCAGCCGTCCGGCAACAGGGCTTTTTGGCTGCCTGCCTGATATTTGCGCCTTCTGCCGTTTGTCAAGCAGGCACATCTGCGTCCGGTACACCTCGAGCAGCGCTGTTTCCATAGCACCCTTATCAAAGCGGATGCGCCGGCAATTGCTCTGCGGGTCGGCAAGCCCGCCCTCGCAGTAAAAGGAAATACCGGTGCCATAGGTTTTTTGCAGCTTGCGCCCGCAATGCCCGCAGCGGTACACGCGGTCATAGGTCCCATTGGACCTGCGCCCGGGACGCGCGCGGGCGGGGGGGCGGTGGGTTTTCAGCCGGGCGTTTGCCTGCTCGAAATCTTCTGTGGCAACCAGGGGCTCATGCATCCCGCTGCGGACAATCCACTCGCTGGGTGGCAGCTTCCGCTGGGTGCGGTCACGCAGGAAGCGGTTTTCCATCTTATGGTTGACCGAAGCGCCGGTGTATTTCAAATTGTGCAGGATGCCAAGCACGGCCTTATGCGTCCATTTGGGGGTGTCCTTCCCGGTGCGCTGGGCGGCGGGGGAGGGCACGCGCCGCGCGTTGAAATCGGCTGCGATGGCGCCGGACGACTCGCCCGCCAGCACGCGCCGGAAAATTTCCCGCACAATGGGGGCCGTCCGCTCATCCGGGACCAGCCGGTGCTTATCCTCTGGCGACTTCCGGTAGCCGTAGGGCGCATGGCTGACCAGACGCCCCTGCCGCATCTGTACCCGCATGGCGGACTTCACTTTTTCCGACAAATCCCGGCTGTAAAAATCGTTGATGAGGTTTCGGAACGCAACGTCCATCCCGCCGGTATCCCCCTGAAAGCGTGCGCTGTCGTAGCCGTCGTTGACCGCAATGACCCGTACCCCGAGGAAGGGGAAGATATGTTCCAGGTAATCCCCGACCTCGATATAATTCCGCCCCAGGCGGGACAAGTCCTTCACAATGATGCAAGCCGCACCTCTGCTTTTTGCCAGCCGCATCATTTCCTGGAACTGCGGGCGGTCAAAATTGGTGCCGGTGCAGCCGTCGTCACAGAATTCCCGCGCCTCCATGCCGGAAAGCTCTGCGCTGCCTGCAAGATAGTGGTCGATCAGCGCGCGTTGGCTGGTGATGCTGTTGCTTTCCGCCTGCCCTGGCTTTTCGAGGTCTTCCTGCGATAAGCGCAGATATTTCAGCAAAATCCCCATCTCATGCGCCCTCCTCTATGGCCCGGCGGTAGTTTTTTGAAAGTGTTTCGAGCATATCTGCAAAGCGGAATGCGATTTCCAACGATCCGTCAGGGCAGACACGGATTTCGGAAACCAGCGCGTCAACCAATTCTGCGGTCAGCGCTTCCGCTTTCCCGTATTGCTTTGCCAATGCGATCCATCGGGGGCCTTGATGCTCTGGCGCGTGCAGCTGCTCAGCCAGGGCCCGGGACCGTTCCGCTTCTGCCTCCAACGCGGCAATTTCCTCGTGATACAGGGCTTTTGCGGACCGGTATTCGTCGACGTTCAGCAAACCGTCCTTGAAATCGGCGTAAAGCGAGGCAAACAGTTTTTTCTTCTTTGCGAGCAGCCGTTCCACTTCGGGAAGGCCCTGCTGCGGCAGCCGGGCCTGTGCGCCCGCCCGCCGGGCAAGCTCAGCGCACACGGTTTCCTGCCGCAGGAACGCCGCGAGCTGTGCCCGGATGCTTTCCAGTACGGCGGCGTCCAGTTCCGCCTGCCGGATGTTCCTGCGGGAGCAGCCCTGCCGGCCATGCTGGGCGTAGGTCGGGCAAACGTAAGTAAACCAGGCCTTGTCCCGGTTGCGGGAGACGCTGCGGTGCAGCCGCATGACCGCCCCGCATTCCGCGCAAACAAGCTTTTTCCCATAAACACTCCGTTTTTGGGGCAGGTGCGCATTTGAACCGTGTGCCCCTGTATACTTTTCATATCCGGCACGCCCGGCCTGCTGCGCCTGCTCAAACAATTCCTCTGAGACGATCGGCTCGTGCGTATTGCGGCAGACCGCCCACTCGGCAGGGGGGACGGTATGCGCCGGGACCCCGATGTAATAGCTGGTCAGCTGCCTGCCCTGCACGAGATGGCCGAGATACACCTGGTTTTTCAGGATATCCGTCAAAACATGGCGGTTCCAAAGCAGCGCGCTGCCTTTGCCATTGTTGTTTGTCCGAATCCCGTTTTCAAAGCGGTAGCGGCCGGGGGAAGGGATATCCGCCTGGTTCAGCCGCCGCAGGATGGCGCCGCAGCTGAGCCCCTCCGCCCGCCATGTGAAAATCTGGCGGATGACCGGTGCGGTCTGCGGGTCGGCGATCAGCCTGGACGGGTTTTCCGGGTCTTTCCGATAGCCGTGCGGCGCATAGCCGCCGACAAAATCGCCCTTTTGCCGTTTGGCCCGCAGTGCCGAGCAGGTTTTTTTGGAAATATCCTTCGAATAAAGGTCGTTGATGACATGAAAGATCGGGGCGCTGAGCATCCCGCTGCCGTTGCCCTCGCTGTCAAACCGCTCGTTGACGGAGATCACCCGCAGCTCAAAAAAGGGGCATATCTTTTCGATAAAATGGCCGGTTTCGATATAATTACGCCCCAAACGCGACAGGTCCTTGACGGCAATGCAGCGGATTTGCCCGTCCCGTACGGCCTGCATCATGCGCTGGAAAGCGGGGCGTTCAAAGTTTGTCCCGGTAAAGCCGTTGTCGATGTAAACCTCTGCTTCCTGCAATTCGCGGAAGCCGGAAAGGTAATTGCGGATGACCTCAATCTGGCTTTCGATCGTGACACGCCCATTTTCCGCCGCATCCTCGTGCGAGAGCCTGGCATAGATGGCCGTTGGGACCGGCAGGCTGCCGGCGGCGGGCTTTGAAACCGCCTTTTTCCGGGAGGTTCGCGCCATCTCAGATCACCTTCCCTTCCTGGCCTTGCAGAAAGGCGCGGATGCCCTCGAACTGGTCGCGCTGCCGGAACCGCACTTCGATCTGCTTATCCTGCGATACCAGGATGTGCTCGATCAAATGCACCACGACGGGGCGGGTCAGCTCCCGGAGCCCGCGATACTGGCGGAACTGTGCCAGCCAGCCCTGCTGCCCGTCCGCGCATTCCCGGATGTGCTGGCGGCCGCGCTCGGAGCAGCGGATCGCCTCCTGCGCCGCGGCAATCTGCCCGGAATAGCTTTCCTTGAGCTGCCAGAACTCCTCGCGGGTCAAAAGCCCGTCCTTGAAGTCGGTGTAGGCGTCCAGCTTCAGCCGCTCGCATTTTCTGATCTGCCCCTCCTGGCGGGCAATGTTCGCCGTCAGCTGGTCCAGCTCGCGGCGTTCCCAGCAAAGGGATTCCGCGTTTTCAAGCGCTCTGTCCATGTCCAGCAGTGCTTGCACCTGTGCCTGCACGGTTGCCAGCACTGCGGCTTCCAGCTGGTTTTCGGCGATCATCTGTGAGGAACAGCTTTTGCGGTCCTTTTTATTTGCCGAGCAGACGTAATAAATATATTTTTTTACGCCCGAATTCACCGTTTTCCGTGTCATTGTGCTGCCGCAGCGTTTGCAGAAAATGCGTCCGGCAAACAGCGGGACAGCCGTCCCTTCCGGGCGGGTACGGGTGTCCTCCAAAAGAAGCTGTTGTACAAGGTCATACTGGGAGCGGGGGATAATGGCTTCGTGTGTGCCCTCGACCCGCGCCCATTCGCTTTCCTTCCGGCAGACGGCTTTTTTCACCTTGTAATTGGGCGTGGTCCGTTTGCCCTGGACCAGCACGCCCGTATAAACCTCATTTGACAGGATGCGCTTGACCGCAACATAGCTCCATGCCGCCTGCGCGCCGGAACCAAACGGGGTTGCGTGCCGGATCCCATTTGCCCGCTTGTATCCGGAAGGGGGCAGGATGCCCAACCCGCTCAAATGCGCTGCAATCCTTCCGATGCTCCACCCCTCGATTTTCCAGCGGAAAATATCGCGCACGACCGGCGCGGCCTGTTCATCGACGATCATCCGGTGCTTGTCCTCCGGGTCCCGCAGATAGCCATAGACTGTAAAATTTGCGACGAAATGCCCGCTCCGGCGCATTGCGTCCAGGTTGGTGCGCGTTTTCATCGAGGTATCCCGGCTATAGGAATCATTGATCAGGTTCCTGAACGGCAGGATCATGCTGTCCGCCATGCTGGCGGGTTCGCCGCTGTCATAGCGGTCGTTGACCGCAATAAAGCGGATACCCAGCTGCGGGAAAATCTTTTCCAGATATTTGCCGGACTCTACATAATCGCGCCCAAAGCGGGATAAATCCTTTACAAGAATGCAGTTGATCTCGCCGCTGCGTACTGCGCCCATCATGCGCTGAAAATCCGGGCGGTCAAAATTGGTGCCCGTATAGCCGTCGTCCACAAATTCGCGGGCTGCGATAATCTCCGGATGCTCCTTTAAGTAATGCCGGATCAGTTCGCGCTGGTTGCCAATGCTGTCGCTTTCCTGTTTCCCGGAAAGAAAAGAGTCGCCATCTTCCTTGGAAAGTCGAAGGTAGATGGCGGCCCGGTATTGCTGGCTGATTGTTTGCATCATTACACCACTCCTGTTATTTTTTTTGACCAAACGCCATTGAAACAACTGGAGTTTACTGATTTTGTTCCCCTTCAGTATAGCAGGCTCCGCGGCAAAAATCCAGTTATTTTTTTCGCATCCAGGTTGGGAATTTTTACATCGAGGAGATCATGCCTGTGAAGCATTCGTCCAGCGTCATCCCGCCTGGGGAATAGGAGACATGGACGGTTACCTCGCCGACCTTGTAATGATAGGGGTCTTTCACCTGGCGGATAAAGGAACGGATGCGCTCCTCTGTTGGCAGCTCCGTATTGATCCGGACCGTCCGCAGATCAACCAAAGCGTCTTTCCCTTCGCGTTTGTGCATATGCTCAGCTCCTTGCATGGCAGAGTGGCAGTCTCTAAGCCCTTTTCTGTGAGGTTCCCCAATATTTGGAAAATTATTCTCGCTGTGGGTCAGAAAATGCGTATATTGCTTTTTGATGTGCCAAAGGGAAGGGGGCTCTGGGCAGGATTCGGACATGTTTTGTAAAGCTGCCGTGCAGGTGCAGTTTTGCGGGGGCATAAGCGTATCAATATCGTATTATATCCGCCCGGATTGCAAAGCCGCTGCACAGTCTTGCAGACCTACACGGTATCGCCGTTTTTGGCTGCCCAAAGGAAAATCAACAGGATGAATCGGGGAATGCCCGCAAAGCGGTGGTTTTCCGAACAACCAGTTGTGCGGGGACGCATTGGGAGCGTATCGGAAGCTCTTTTTTTTCTATCAGCGCGACCAGCATATTCGCGGAGATTTCGCCCATCGAAAAAGTGTCGATGTGGACGCTGGTGATCTCCGGCTCCATCATAGAGCAGATCGGGCTGTCGTCAAAGCCTGCAATCGCCAGATCGTCAGGGACCTTTTTGTGCAGGGCGTTTGCCGCCTTGATCGCGCCAACCGCAATCGTATCATTGGTGCAAAACAGCGCCGTGGGCGGGTCTGGGAGCCCCAGCATGATTTCTACGCAGTGCTTCGCGTCCTCCACCTTTGCGTCTATCGTCTGGATATACCGGTAATCGAGCGGGATATGGTGCTTTTTCAGGGTGTCCGTGTATGCTTGATAGCGGTCGGCATAGATTTGCGGGCTGAAGCGTCCGGCCATCAGGCCGATTTTCTGATGCCCGCAGCCGATAAGATGCACCATGGCTTGGACGGCGCCGCCGTAGTGGTCGGCCGATACATAGAAGATATCGTCGTCCGAAGGCGCGGTACAATGGACGAGCCGCTTCAGCTGCGCAACGACGCGGCCGGGATCGGGGCCTTGGCGGTTCAGAACGCTTGACAGTTTCAATCTGGCGCTTGAGCAGCATGCAGATATTTTGGAAATGGATATTGCCATGCCGGTAGACGGGGAACTTTTCGTGATCCATGCCGGGATGGAATCCCGGCTGTTCCATATCACAGAAAATGTACAGCATCTGCGCGCAGAGAAAATCCATTCCTTGGAATATTATACGCTTAACCACAATCTTTCAGGAGTTTTTCCAAACACCTTTGACGAGGTGCTTGAGCACTTCAAAGGAAAGTGTATGCTGAACCTGGACCGGTGCTGGATCCACCCGGACAAAAGCAAAAATAGAAGGCGGTATTTGATGCAGTATCACGGCATGAGATGGAAGATCAGGTGATTTTCAAGACGGTTGCCGAGCCACGGTATGCAAAAATGTTCGCTGGAATCGAAAAGCCCTACCTTTATATGCCGATGGTGAACTGTTTGGAGGCTCTGACCCCGTCGTCCTGCAAACAGAATTACCCACAACTCCATAAGACAGCCAGTTATACACATTACGCACAATGCCGACTACTACGGAATCCTTCTTATCCCGCATTTTATAACCTGTTTTTATCACCCCATTCACACATTCCGTCCAAAATGGGAATCAAAGATTTTCCACGTTCGGTTAAACGATACTCTACTTTGGGAGGGATTTGAGGATATTCTTTTCTATGAACTAATTGGTCTGCTTCTAATTCTTTCAGAGTGCAACTTAAAGTCTTATATGAAATTCCACTGATGTATTTTTTCATTTCGTTAAAGCGGACAATTCCGAACTCTGCTAAAGTATATAAAATAGTCATTTTATATTTGCCATTGATTAGTGACAATGTATAGCTGAAACCTGTTGTTTCAAGACATTCATTTGCAATGCAGCGTCCACTCATTTTACACTCTCCTTTAGGTAAGTATATAACTCATCTGTAAGTATCGCACTTGTATGTGCGTACTTGATTTTGATTTAATTCTTGCTATGATTATAATATCAAGTACAGATAAAGTCAATCTCACAGCATAAGGAGGACAGATTTTTATGAGTAAAAAAATAGTTGTAATAACGGGCAGCCCACGGAAAAACGGTAATAGCTTTGCCATGACGGACGCTTTCATCAAGGCAGCCGAAGAAAAGGGGCATACAATCACACGGTTTGACGCTGCATTAAAAAAAGTGGGCGGCTGCCGGGCTTGTGAAACTTGCTTTTCTACTGAAAAAGCCTGCACATTTGATGATGATTTCAACACAGTTGCACCGGCAATTCTTGAAGCGGACGTTATCGTGTTTACTATGCCTGTCTACTGGTATTCTATCCCGGCACAGATTAAAGGTGTCATTGACCGTATCTTTTCAATGGTTGTCGGCGGCAAGGATATTGCAGGAAAGGAATGTGCGCTGATTACCTGTTGTGAAGAAGATGATATGTCTGTTATGGACGGCGTTCGTATTCCCATTGAACGTATGGCGGCACTGAATAAATGGAAAATGACAGGCGAGGTTTTAATTCCCGGCGTATTAAACGTTGGCGATATTGACAAAACCGAGGGCTGCAAAAAAGCGGCTGATTTAGCCAATGCATTTTAAGGAGGTAATTATGAGCAAAAAAATTATAATTCTCAATGGAAGTCCGAGAAAAGCCGGAAACACAACGGCATTAACGGCAGAATTTAAGAAAGGGGCAGAAGAAGCCGGAAACACCGTGACAGAATTTTTCCTTGACAGTATGAACATAAACGGCTGTAAAGGCTGTTTCGGCGGCGGTAAAAACCCGGATAGCCCGTGCGCCCAAAAGGACGATATGGATAAAATTTATCCCGTTTACAAGGAGGCGGATATAGTGATCCTTGCAACACCGCTTTACTACTGGACTATCAGCGGGCAATTAAAAACTGCCTTTGACCGTTTATTTGCTGTTGCAGAATGTGACCCCAATTATCGAAACCCCAAAAAGGAAAGTGTTCTCATTATGGCAGCCGAGGGCAATGGTTTTGAAGAAACGCTTTACTGGTATGACCGCCTTGAAAAACATTTAGGCTGGAAAAGTATTGGAAAAGTGCTTTGCGGCGGCGTAATGGCTACGGGTGATATTGCCGGAAAACCCGAATTACAGGAAGCATACAATTTAGGAAAATCAATCCAATAAAGAAAGGAATTCACATTATGAATAAAATCAATTTACCACAAGCCGCAAGATTAACTTCTCCAAACCCGGTAACTGTTGTATGCACCATGAAGCCGGACGGTTCGACCAACCTTGCCACAGTTTCATGGTGGACTTATCTTTCCTTTAACCCGAATATGATTGCCTATGCAATGGCAAAAACCTCATACAGCGGCGAAATGGTACGAGATACGCAAAAAGTCATCCTTACAATTCCCGGCGTGGAAATTGCAGACGCAGTAATGGGCTGTGGAAGCACTACGGGGCGCGACACGGATAAGGTGGAGAAATTTGATATTGAACTTGCCGAAATAGAGGGAAGCAGTATCAAAATTCCCGTTCATAGTCGTGTGGCAATTCAATGTAGCTTGAAAGAATTTCGCGAGGTTGGCGACCACTACCTGTATATTTGCAATGTGGAACAGGTATATGGGAATGAAGCAGAAGAAGCGTTATTTGCGTGGAATGGTTACTCACAGTTGCGTTCGGCAAGATAAAAGATTCATATTATAAAATCTGCCATTCTTCACAATCAGAAAATTAAGTGGGCGACAGACTAGTACTCCATCCGGCCAGAAATCGAACTCGTTCTTGGGCTGGATTTCCGCATGGCTACGTTATCGTCCTTGACGGGCATCAGCCCGCCTGTGTCCTCTGCCTTGCCCTGCGAAAATCCCGCTCCAAGCCTAAGTCCGCATTCTGACTGGATGGAGCACTAGACAGTGCCGCCAATAAACAAGGAGCCAAATAGCAATGCAACGGATCTGGACAGCGGCGGCGAATGAGGAGGCGTTTTTGGCGCAGCGCGTAGCGATACCGCGCCATTTTTTGAGAAGCAGGAACGCATTCTCAACGAGATGGCGGAGCTTGTAGAGATATTCGTCGTATTCTCGCAGGTGTTTTCGGTTTTTCCTTGGCGGAATGACCGGTATCATGCCCTCGTTAACAGCCTTGCGTATGATTGCGGCTGTATCATATCCCCGGTCTGCCAGAAGATATTCGGCCTGGAATCCCCCAATCAGCTGCGCTGCAACTGTACAATCCGCTGTGGTACCAGAAGTGATAAAGAATCGCACCGGCATACCATGCGCATCCACGGCCAAATGTATCTTTGATGTTGTGATATTGTCAACCAATATTGACAATATCAGATTGTTTTCATCTGGGAGATATGCTATACTTAAGGCCAAAAAAGAACTTCACCGCAGGAACAGAAAAAGTCTGCAAAGGAAAAGTCAATAGGAAATTTGAGGCAATACCGCATAATGCGAAATCCGCAAAAATGTGATATAATATAAATATGGATAAACAAATGAGCTTGTCTGGA
>QXXE01000119.1 GCA_009911355.1 Clostridiaceae bacterium
TCAAGTTTTTTCTGCTCCGATTCTTGACTCAAAGGCTGTCTTTTATTCTCTTTTACACAAATTTTTCGGGGCTCTCAAAAGAGGTGGAAAATACAACCTATATCGTCGATTCTTGCCCGGTTATTCTGGCAAAAGGGCCCCGTTCCGGATATGCAAAGGTCGCAGGGGAACTGTGTGCGAAGAGTTATAATTCTTCACGCAAGGAATGGTATTATGGCGTAAAACTGCACACATTTGTTGCTCGAAAACCAGGCCGGCTTCCAGCACCGATGGGACTGTTCTTGTCTGGTGCGTGTAGGTTTTACAACTCTTTTGCAGGCCAGCGGTTCAAAGTCAACAAACAGGTCCACTACGCCTCAGCGGCGGTGCTCGTAGCCTTCTCGTTCCAAGCTTCCAGGTTTTGCTGGGATACGCCGTTTCTCAATCAGCTGCCGGTTGGTTTCGTCCAAACAGACTACTGGGCGCAGAGGATCATAGGGCTGCTGGTATACATCCAGGACATCCTCCATGCCGTGCTACAAATTCCGCCCCCGGCTTGGGGATGCACCATTCCTTCTTTTGCCAAGGCTTAAGCTCGTTTTTTTCAGTGTGTCCATCACTGCTGTGTCGGAAATACTCTTCACGACCCCCAGACGTACCAGTTCATCCGCAATCAGCTGCAATGTCCACCGTTCCCTCCCCTCCGGCGCTTCCGAGCAGGCAATCGCTAAGATATGTGCTTCTACCCGCCCATCTACTTTTTTGTGTCGGTTGGCCTGCGCTTTCCGCCCCAGTGCCGCTTCCACTCCGCCAGTTACAAATCGTTTTGCTATCTGGCAGATCGTATGTGGTGTGGCAAGATACGCTTCCTTTATTTTGGCGTATGTCCATTCCTGGTTTTCTGGTATCTCATCCAATTTCAACAGTATCTGAGCATGTTTGATTCGATATCCCTGGGTTCGTCCTTTTGTAATCAGGTCCTGCAGCATTTTCCGTTCTTTGTCTGTTAATGTTACGATATATTTGTGGTTCATCCTTCATCACCCAAGGTTATTTTACTACATTTTCACTCCTGCCGCTACTTGTATTTCCTAACTTGGTAGACCAATAGTTCTTCTATCGTTATCATGTGATACTTTAGCTGCATACCTTCGTCCCCCTCACAATTCTAATTATACCATATTGGGAGCGCTTTGTGGGGACTTTGTCAACAGCTCCAAAATTTGTTTCCAGTCGCCTTTATTCCTTGATGCAGTGATACTGGGCAAGCGTTTTACACGGATTTCCACACAGCCCCCTATTGTGCGGCAGGCATCCAGATCAGCTTATTTGGATGCCTTATTTTTTGCCGTACTCAGCTTATTCAGGTACCGGTAAATTGTAGTTTCGGTGGTATGTAGGAAGCGGGCAAGCTCGACAATCGCCCCTTTCACCAAAAAGATCCCTTTTTGATCCAGATTTGATACGATTTCCAGCTTTTCCTGCTGTGACAGGCGTGTGGGCGCGACATTATACCGGGCCAGTTCCTCCTGAATCGTCTTGGCAACGATGCCTTCAACCGAAACATCAAAGCTGTTATAAAACGAGGTAGACTGCTGGTCATATGGCCGATAACCCGAAATCATCACATTCAGCATGTCCCGCAGTTCTACCAGCCGTTCCACATTGACATTCACAGTCAGTATCCCCGCAAGCTGACTGCTGTCATCGCGAAGGAACATCGTAGCAGATTTGAGTTTGTTACGCTGCTTGGAAAGTGCGCGATAATTCACGATAAAATCTTCCTGCTCATAACGGCGATCTTCTAAAAGGCTGCGTTCCAACGAGCGCATCTCGCTGCCAACAACCATTTCTTCATCAAATGGGTTAATCACATGGTAAACCGTGCGTTTGTCCGTCTCATAAAGAATGACCTCAGCATCTGGACCTGCCAACTCGGAAATGAATTGGGTTAAGGGCAGGAACCGGTCCATTTTGTTCTGCATAGCTATCCGTACCTCCTAAAAAGCAGATGCTTCCACTTTTGGGTTCTTTTTATTATACTATTATAGTATATCTGCCATAGGAAATCCAGAGTAATTTTGTGAGCCCTCCAAATTCCAATCCCATTTCGGAAAACCAAATCTTCCGCCGTGCCGCTGGAATATCAGGCTATTTGCCCGTTCTGCGCTTCGTTCAGCCGAAAATCCAGCAAAATTTCCATAGAACGCAAAGATACCGGCCATTCCCGAAGGAACGGCCGGCAGGCAAAGCAGGGGCAATCATTAAAACAGATTGATTACAAGCTGGATAAATACCGCTGCGATCAAAATCGGAACAATATATTTCACCAGCACTTTAAACAACGCAGAATTGATTTTGATGCCGTCCCCAATGTTGATTTCTTCCAGAAGCTTGTCTGGTTTTATCACCCAACCAACCAGAATGATCATCAGCAGCGCACCGAGCGGCAGCAGAATGGCGGAAACCAGAACATCATTGGTAAAGTCGAAGATTGACCGGCCAAAGATGCTGACACCTGACAGCACACCGAACGAAAGCATCATCAGCACACCAATCGCAAACACAAACGCTGCAACCCCAATGGTTGCTTTTTTGCGTTCGACTTTCCATTCATCGACAACGTAGCCGACAATTGCTTCCATAATGCAGATGGTAGAGGTCAGGCAGGCAAAAGACAGGAGCAGGAAAAAGATCGTGGCAAATACCATACCGAATTTCATCTGTGCAAAAATAGTGGGCAGGGTGATAAACACCAGCGGGGGGCCCATCCCTGCTTCAATCCCGAAGGACGCGCAAGCCGGGAAAATAATAAACCCAAACAGGATTGCGGCCAACGTATCGCCCAGGCCAACCATCACTGTGCTGCTGGTCAGCGACTTTTTCCGGTCCAGATAGCTGCCATAAATGACCAGGTTGCCCGCGCCAACGCCAAGCGTGAACAATGCTTGTCCGACGCCTGCAACAATCGTCTCGCCATTTAGCTCGTTGAACTTGGGCATCAGATAGAATTCCAGGCCAGCGCCAGAGCCCGGCATTATGATCGAACGGACAGCCAAAAAGATAATCATGACAAACAGGACGGGCAAAAGCACATTGCATACTTTTTCAATGCCGCCTTTCACGCCGCGAATTACCACAAACGTAGTAATAAACAGCATCAGGGCCAGCCAGAAAATGACCTGTGAGGGGTTGGCAATGAATTCGCCAAATACGCCGCCGACTTGTTCGGCGCTCATCCCGGCAAACTGTCCGGTAACTGATTTCAGCAGGTAGGCCAGCGTCCAGCCGGCAATACCGCCGTAAAACCCCAGTGTTAACGCCAAAGCGATGGTGCCAATAATCCCCAGCAGATACCATTTTGTGCCCGGAAGCAGCTTTTTGAGGGCACTGGTATAGCTGGCGCCAGTATTTCGTCCGATTGCGAATTCGGCCATCAGCACGGGCGCGCCGATCACCAGGAGCGCAATCATGTAAACAACGATGAAGGCAGCGCCGCCATATCTGCCTACCATATAGGGGAATTTCCACACGTTTCCAAGACCAATGGCACCGCCCATGGATGCAAGCACAAATGCGATCCGGCTGCCGAATTGTTCCCGTTCTCCAGGAGGAGCGGGCGGGGCGGGGGAATTTTCTTTTCGCATAACTTCCTTTCTTTCCCGGCGCAGCAGGGAGTTGCTTCCCGATCGCGCCGCTCACACGTGTATGATGTTCTGCCCTGCGCGGGCCGCGCCAGGGGACGCTGTCCCCTGGACCCCTGCGATTTTTTTGTAAAAAAATCGAGTAAAAACTTCATTCCGCCTACGGGCGGGACGAAAAGGGTTAACCAGCCAGGACGGCCAAGTCAGTAAGCCCTTACAGCAGCTCAAAGCCAGCGGTGAAGTGCCGCAGCGCGGTAATCGGCCCTTCATAAATCAGTTTCATGCCCTTATACTGATCGCGGGTCTGGTAGATATAATCCAGCGCGTCGACGATGCAATCCAGATGGTTATTTGTGTACACCCGGCGGGATACGGAAATACGCATCAACTCGAGCTCCGGCCAAGTCGGCTCACCGGTCTCCGGGTCCTTGCCGCCGAACGCACAGCCGCCCATTTCTACCGCACGGATGCCAGCTTCCTGATACAGTGCCACTACCAGACGCTGCGCCGGAAATTCGTGCTGCGGAATCTGCGGGAAGAACCGGCGTCCATCTACATAAATACCATGCCCACCGGACGGCTCAACAATCGGTATCCCCTTTTCGCGCAGACGGTCGCCCAGATATTTTACCTGGTTGATTCGGTATTCCAGATAATCCTCGCTGGTCCCTTCCAGAAGGCCAACTGCCAGCGCTTCCATATCACGGCCGGACTGCCCGCCATAGGTGATAAAGCCTTCATGCACGATGGCCTGCACATTGGAGTACAGATAGAAATCATGGTTCCGGGTCACGATCAGGCCACCGATATTCACAAGGCCGTCCTTCTTGGAACTCATGGTTGCCGTCTCACAATAGGAGAACATTTCACGGGTAATTTCGCGGATAGACTTGTTTTCATAGCCCGGTTCACGGAGCTTGATGAAATATGCGTTTTCTGCCAGACGGGCCGAGTCAATCACCACAGGGATATTATGCGCCTTTGCAAATTCGCTGACCGCACGGATATTCGCCATGGAAACCGGCTGGCCACCGTTGTTGTTGCAGGTCACGGTAATGATAATGACAGAAATAGCATCTGCACCATGCTCATCCAAAATGCCCTGCACTTTGCCCAAGTCAATATTGCCCTTGAAATCTTCCGCCGGGCTGGACGCATCCAGACCTGCGTCAATTACGCAGTCGACCGGGAGCGCGCCAAGGATTTCAGCATTGCCGTGGAAGGTATCGAAGTGCATATTGCCAACGGCATATTTCCCAGGCTTTGCGTAATACTGCGCCATGATGAAGTCCGCGCCGCGCCCCTGATGGGTGGGCTGCACATACGGCATTCCGAAAACTTCCTGCGCCGAAGCTTCCAGCTTATAGAAGCTCTTGCAGCCAGCATAGCTTTCGTCACCTAACATCATCGCGGACCACTGCTCCGTGCTCATAGCGGTCGTGCCGGAATCGGTCAAGCAGTCAATGTAAACGTCCTCTGCCTTCAGGCGAAATGCATTGTATTGCGCCTTTTCCAACATCTCGGATCGGTACGCGCGGGTGGTTTTTTTGATAGGTTCCACTACTTTAATACGAAACGGCTCAGCAGTCTGAAAATTACGTTCCATGAGAATCCCTCCTAAATTGCAATCCTTCAGATATCTGAAAATATTTTTACAACCGGTAATAATAATTTACACTACGTAAATAAAAATGTCAATACGTAAAAAATTATAAAATACCGATTGGAATTTTGTGCATTTTTTGGAAAACGCCTCATAAGCACCTTCTCATTCTATTTGTATTATATGTTTGCAAATAAAAATCAAAAAAAGCATTCATTCACAAAAAACCAATAGAATCCATGCTTTTAACAGCAACAAAAAACGGACAGTGCCAATAAGGCACCATCCGTTTCCGTGTTCCAGGGAGTCCTGCACACGAACAATCCTGGAAACATCTTAATAAAATTTTATCACAAGGTATTCCGTTTCAAAAAATCCATCACGCATTCCAATATTTTAACAGCCTTTTTTAACCTGTACCGTTTGAGCAGTCCGAAAATCTACCTCTAATCGGTGACATTGCATGGTTTTCATAAAATCCACTGGCAATGAGTCCAGACAAAGCGGGATCAGCGGAGAGCAAACCCGTTTATAAATAGCGTCATGTGCATCCGGCAAATCAAAACAGAACAGCCCCTTTTTTGACAGCATTTTGCTGTCAAAAATCAACCCATTTTCCTTGTCCGGCACGTCCAAAACATATTGGGTTACTGCTGGCAGCTGCGCACAAAAAAAGTTTCCAAAAGCTCCGCCTCCTCCTTGCTCTTGCGGACAAACTCCGGCACAAACAATGTGCCCCCACTTGTGAAACCCGCAAGATATCCATTCCGATCAACAGCAAACCATAAAATATCGGAATACTCCAATTCAATATCGGTAAACCGCACTTTGCCACCTGCTTTCACGCTCTTGTACAGATCATAACATTCTAATCCCTTCGCGTCAAGCAAAGCCCAATCAAAAAGCACCGCAAAAAGCCAACCAGCCCGCTGCCATAATGGCGGGCTGGTTACAGTGCAGAAACGAAACAGCAAAGAACTCCAACCCCCGTCCCGCCCGCAGGCGATAAGCGGGAGTCCAGAGGGGCGAGCCCCTCTGGCGCTGCCCGCGTAGGGCCGGGGTCCAGGGGCAGCGCCCCGGCGCGCTCCGCAGAGCGCGGACCCTATAGGATCTCGCGCCGCAAAAGGTCGATCGCCCGCCGCTCAATTCGAGATACCTGTACCTGCGATACGCCAATTACCGCCGCAACCTGCGCCTGCGTCATGTCCCTCCCGTACCGCATCGAAATAACCTGCTTCTCCCGGTCCGGAAGCTGCGAAAGCGCCTGCTGCAAACTCAGCCGCAGCGTCACCCTGTCCTCAATGCCTTCGTCGCCAATGACCTCCCCCAGCGACGCCCCGTCCTCTGACAACGCCCTCTGAAGCGAATCCACCGGCCCAACCGCCTGCTCACAAGCCGCAACCTCCTCCGGCGTAACTCCTGCCCGCGCCGCAAGCTCGCCTACCGTCACCTCCCTGCCAAGCTCCGACTCCATTTCGCTTTGCAAACGGCGCAGCCGGGATGCCTGCTCCTTTACCGCACGGCTGACCTTCACCGTCCCATCGTCCCGCAGGAACCGGCGAATCTCCCCCGCAATTTTCGGCACCGCATAAGTCGAAAATTCCGTTCCATAAGCATCATCATATCCGCGCACCGCCTTCAGGAAACCCAGCGACGCCAATTGGTACAAATCGTCCGGCTCTACCCCGCGTCCGAAGTACCGCCGCGCAATCGCCCAGATCAGCCCGTTGTTTTCCTCCACCAGCTGTCCGCACGCCCCCGTGTCTCCTTCACGCGCCTGCCGCAGCAGCTGCCGCATCGCTTCGGTCACGCCCGCGCCCCCTGCCTCCCGGCAAGCGTCCTGACCAGCGTCACCAGCGTCCCACGCCCCGGCGACGAGCGCACCCGCACCCGGTCAGTGAAGCTTTCCATAATTGTAAAGCCCATCCCGGAACGCGTATCGTCCCCCGTTGTGAACATCGGCTGCCGCGCCTGCTCAATGTCCGCAATCCCGCAGCCCTGGTCGCGCACCTTGATCTCCACCGTCCTGCCTTCCAGCAGCCGCACAGACACTGTTATGTATCCCGGCCGATCACGGTATCCATGCACAATCGAATTCGTAACCGCTTCCGAGACCACCGTTTTAATATCGCTCAGTTCCTCCATCGTCGGGTCAAGCTGGGTCAGGAACGCCGCCACCGCCTGCCTCGCAAACCCCTCATTCACCGAACGGCTTTCCATTTTAATCCGCATCTGGTTTTGTACTGTCAGCATGTCACTTCCTCCTCAAAGGGGATAATTTTAGGAATCCCCGCCGCTTGGAATACCCGCAGCGGCTGCTTCGGGCAGCCATAAACTGCCATCGTACGCCCCGACCGCTGCAAAATACGGTAAAGGTTCAGCACTACCGCCAGCCCGGAGGAATCCATAAACGTCAGCCCGGACAGGTCGAGCATAAACCGCACCGACGGGTACAGAACCGCAAGGTTTTCCGCATAATCCATCGCCTGCCTGGCCGCGTGGTGGTCGAGCTCCCCGCAGTAATGCAGGACGAGCCGGTCCTCATAACTTTCATGCGTAATCTGCAAGGTAACACCTCATTTCAAAGCAAAAACCGCAGGACTGCCTGTCCTACGGTTCCATTTTACAGTTTATTCCAATTTTATTTTGCCGAAACTGGTCGACCACCAAACTTTTTTCAGCTGTGCAGTAGGCTCAATGCTGTCCAGCACGAACAGCGGCTCCCGCTCTAGCCATACGCATGCTATTTACAAATCGTATTCAGCGTATGACCTGCCCTTGCCTATCAACGCGCGTCAAATGCTATCAGCTGAAACCATCCCACTTGCCCAAATCAGACGCCGGTTTTCTCCCGCACATGTTCATTACGGTTCATCCATTGCACAATTGCCGAATAAGCCGCAACAATCAAAACGCCGAAAACCACCCTGATCCAATCCGAATACAGCAATCCAAGCAGCATGATTGCACCATCAATCACCAGCAGCAGTCTCCCAACCGGCCTGCCTGTACAACGATGCAGAATCATCGGGATAACCTCCGTCCCGCCGGTCGAAGTTCCACTTTTCATCAGAATCCCAAGCGCCAACCCGATCAGCAACGCAGAAAAGATCGCATTGGGAATCAAACCTTGTACCAGCGGCAGGGGGATGCCCATTGCAGCCCGTTCAAACAGATTCAGCAGCAGCGGGTACACGAATGTACTGGCAGCAGTAGCCGCAGCGAACTTTTTACCCAGCACCACGCCGCCTGCAATCAATGCGGCCGAGTGAAAAATCAGTACCGCTCCCGACACTTGAATATCCGCAAAATGGCTAATGGCAATCGAAAGCCCGGTAAATCCGCCCAAAACAAGCCCGCTTGGCGTCACAAAAAAGGTCACTGCCGCCGCGTAAAGCGCATTCCCCAGCACAACTACCAATGCAAGCCTAAGCATTCTGGAAGCTTTTTCCCACATTTTCACTCGCCTCTTCGACATCAGTCTATCATTGCGCCCACAAAATGTCAAGTTTCAAATTCAAGGATGCATATTCTACATGCAAAATGTTTTTCCATCCGGAAACCGCATATTTCTGTCCAGCTGATTACAGGTGTTATCAATTTTCCCGTTTATAGAATCGGCTCACCGTTTTTCAGAACCAACGGCCGTTCCCGCTCTATGCCATACCGCGCATCATCCAGGCGCAGCATTTCAGTAAGATATGCCTCCACTTCCAAAAGCGAGCCGAATTTTGCCGCTGAATAGGGTGATTCCGGGTTCGTCTTTTCAAACAGCAGCAAACCGTCCTTATCTTCGATCAATACTGCCGCATGCCCCGCAGCTGTATGACTGCCCGAACACAGCCACAGCGTAATCAGCGACGCATCCCCTTCTGTAAATGAAATCCCGCGACGTTCCCACTCCGCACGGATATATCCTGCAAGCTCATTGCTGCTGCATCCTTCGGGAATCGAAACTGGGCCGAACAATGTGAAATACCGTGCAAGCTCCGCATCATCCCAGCTGATCTGTGGGTTTGGGACGTAGGCTGGCATATCTCCCGTTTCCTGCCTGCCGCGCAGGATGTTCCAATCACTGTAAAGCCAGCCGGAATCGTTGTCTTCGCAGGCCCACTCTTCCCGCGGCAGCAGGTTTTGCATCGTTATTTTATCCCCGAGCAATTCAAAGGCTGCAATCCTGCACAGAATATCCTGATAATCGCGCCCATTTACTTTATACCACTGGTTCGACATTGGATAATATTCACCGTAATCGACCGCCTGGTCGCTGGCCGGTGTAAAATCCCCCACCAGTGTAAACCCCTTGCAGCCGCGCATACAGCTATTATAATCCGCAGCCCAATCCAGGACCGTATTGACCCGTTCCTGTGTGATCCCTGCTCCTATCAGCCGTGCAGCAACCTCTTGGCGGGCGGCTTCGCTGTCCAAGTTGCTATACCAGATCGTCCCCGCTTCCTCGGGAACGGTTTCCGATGCTGGTTCCACCGCCTGACACGCGGTCCCAAGCAAAAGCAGCGCTGACAATATAACGAAATATGCTTATCGGTTTGACTCAGCCGGTCACAAAATATAGAAAAATATGAAATCAGGGTTGACAAGCCCCATTT
>QXXE01000120.1 GCA_009911355.1 Clostridiaceae bacterium
CTATGAATCTCTGGATGCTGCTTAGGCATTGATATCCTTGTAAAAAAAGTGTCAACCAATATTGACAATATCATTCTATGTTAAGAAGCAGCCCCTTTCCCGGCGGTTGCCCCGTTTCTGTTGGATTCCAATTACGATCGTCGTTCCCATTGCTTGCCACCGAGACCTCTCAGCCGCCTTTCCCCAATAGATACCGTATCGAGATGTTTGATAGTCCTACATCTTAATCCGCTTTTCCTGTGCAAGTGAAGGTTGCATCTCGTTCATTCGTGCCTTTTGCGTGTGGCCCTGCCCTTTTGTCTCGCACCCTCGCTCCATCAGCGCATATTCCCCGTGTCGGAAACACCCACAAAAAATTTTCTTTTTTTTGCAGAAAACGCTTGACAAATCCCCACATTGAAGCGTATACTTAATAACTGTCAGGGCAGTTTGTGAATCGCTGGTTTCTGTGTCCATCGAGGCGTAGCTCAGTTTGGTAGAGTGCCTGCTTTGGGAGCAGGATGCCGCAGGTTCGAGTCCTGTCGCCTCGACCATAATTCTTGTGGTCTGTTGTTGACAAGCGGCGGTCAGTTGTTCATTTTATGGGCCTGTAGCTCAGTTGGGAGAGCGTTCGGTTCGCATCCGAGAGGTCGAGAGTTCGAGTCTCTTCAGGTCCACCATCAGAGCCGCAAATTGAAAGATTTGTGGCTCTTTCTTTATCTTGAGTAATATGTTCCACGCATAAAAGTTGAAGAAGTTATAAAATTTTCGTAATGTACTGAAACCATAACTTCGATATCGGAACAGGATAAAAGAGAAAGAAGTTAGACCAGCTTTTTAGAAGCGCAAAAGTTGCAAAAAACGGCGCAAAAACGCCGAAAATAGCGATACGGGGGCGTAGCTCAGCTGGGAGCGCAAAGCGTCAGGTGTGCCACCCCGGAAAAGTTGAAGGAATTACGAAATTTGTGCAAGATGCCGAAAGCGTAATTTCGATGCAGAAACAGTACAAAAAGAGAAAAGCGAGCAGCGTTTAAACGCGCGAAAAGTTCTAAAAAACGGCGCAAAAACGCCAAAAATAGCGATACGGGGGCGTAGCTCAGCTGGGAGAGCGTTTGACTGGCAGTCAAGAGGTCATGGGTTCGATCCCCACCGTCTCCACCACGAAATGGCTCATACAGCGATGTATGAGCCATTTTCATAGGCAAAATCACCAAAGGGCAGACATCCAAATCCTGGGGATGCAGCAGAAGCAGTTGATCTGGTTCAAAAGGGTGTTCCGGAAAACCCTGGCAGATGTTGCAGTGTGCATCCGGAAGTTTCCTGGCTTGGCAGGCTTGCCTATACCAGAAATCGTATGAAGTTGCAATAAAGCAAATCAACAAAAATTTCTCGAAAATCTTGTGTGATTTGCCGATTGTAATTTTCAAAACTGAATAATCCGAAACGCGGAGGCCGCTGTTGATGAAAATCAGCAAAGAAGCGGCCTCCGCTTTTTTTGATTGTACGAGGTGATAAGGTTTGGAATGAAATTCTTAGAGAGCTGAAGCGTCCAAAGGGACAAGCATTTTCGGAAAGAAAATCAATCTTCAATCTGCATAAAAGATTGTTGAGAAAATTGTTTAAATTGCGCATTGCAAACATCGCTTGACAATGGTAAACACACCATTGAATAGGGCGCTGGGGGTAAGAAATCAGATTTTCCACTCAAACGACACACGGTCAGCCGTGGCGTGGACCTGGGAGAGAATGATGTCGGCCACCTGCCGCCGGTCGTCAAAGTCGATGTTGTCCCAATTTCCTAGGTGGGAGGACAGGTACTCGATTTTTTGCGGGGAGACGCTTTCGGCGTTCAGCGCGGCAATCTCCTTTATCAGCCCTTGACGGCGGGTGTCCAGCTCCTCAATCTTCCCGTTGGCGTAGGACATCAAAACCGCGCTGGCCCCGGTCAGGGTGTTCAACAGCTTTTCGATCTCGTCCTCCACCTGGGCCAGTTCCACGTTTAAGGCGGTCAGCCTGGGGTTGACTGTCTCGGTCTGGGCGGTCAGTGTTTGGAACTCGGACAGCTTATGCACCATAGCCTCATAGACAAACTGCTCAAACTCTGCCGTCCGAAGCGTCCCGCAGCCCTCGCAGCTCATATTGTCCGCCCGCTTGGTGCAATAAAGGTAGTGGGTTCCGGCCCGGTTGCCCAGGCTTTTCAGCGCCCGCCCACAGTGGCCGCATTTCATCTTTCCGGCTAGCCATGTATTTTTCGGCTTGCGCCCGCCCTGGAACGTGATATTCGCCATCAGCTTTTTCCTGCACCGCAGCCAGGTATCAGCGGGAACAATGCCCTCGCTGGGGGCCAGCACAAGGATTTGATTTTTCAAGTCCTTGTTTTTTCGTTCCTGCACGTCCCGGCCCTGGTAGAGATAGCAGCCGTTGGTCCCGGCGAAGTCCGCCGCCTCGTTCACCACCACGGCCCCCTGCCCCTTGAAGAACTCGTACAGCTCCAGGTCAGCCTGGGCGTAAATGGGGTTGCGGAGCATTTGAGAAATGAAGCCCCGGCGCAGCTCCTTGTCATACACCAGTATGCCCTCCTGGGCGAAGTACCGGGCAATATCTCCGAATGACGTGGACGGCTCGGCGTACATTTCAAACATCAACCGGGCGATATTCGCCGTGTCGGGGTCCGGGATCATCATTTTCGTGCGTATACCCTGGATGGTGGTGGGCTCCAGCTTGAAGCCGTAGGGGGCCGCACCGCTCATGTGGAAACCACGCTGGCAACGGGAATAGTAGGCGTCCGTTACCCGCTTCTGGATTGTTTCCCGTTCAAGCTGGGCGAACACAATGCAGATATTCAGCATAGCCCGGCCCATAGGGGTGGAGGTATCAAACTTTTCCGTAGAGGAAACGAACTCCACATTGTATTGCTGGAACAGCTCCATCATAGTGGCGAAGTCCAGGATAGAACGGCTGATACGGTCCAGCTTGTAGACCACCACCCGGCGGATCAGGCCCCGCTTGATGTCGGCCATCAATTCCTGGAAACGGGGGCGGTCCGTGTTCTTGCCGGAAAAGCCCTTGTCCTTGTAGTCCTTGAAATTCCCTCCCCGCAGTTCGTACTTGCAAAACTCGATTTGACTTTCAATGCTGATACTGTCTTTACGGTCCACAGACTGTCTCGCGTAGATAGCGTCAATGCGATTTTCCATTGTCGGCTCCTTTCCGTATCGGAATGGAGCTGTCAACCTTTACAAGTATATTATACCAAAGACAGCCCCAAATCACAAGGATGTCACCCGGTCAGCGCATTTCCGCGCGGCCCGGAGCGTACTTGCGGAACACGGAATAAAGCCCCGTCTCGATCTCCCGCTTGCGCTTGTCCCGCACCTTGGGGGCGAGAATGGGGGTCAGGTTTTCAACGGTAATCGTCCGGCCCTGGAAAGAGGCCGTTTTCACTTCCTTGTGGTAGCTGATCCTCGTTTGTGCCATAATCTGCCCTCCTATGTAAAACGGGGTTCCTATGCGTACAAGTTTCCCGCTGGGTAGTGGGGAAACGCAGAAAGGCAGCACCCGAAAAAGTGCTGCCTTTCAACCTTGCTCCACGTCTGGACACGGTGTCCAGAGGCCAGCAGGGTATTCCATTTCGATCCACGAACAGGGCCGCCGCGTCGGGGGAAGTTTGGGCTGCCGCAAGACAGACAGGCCCCAGGCGGGCGGCCCCCATGGTTTTGTTGTACGCTGTATTTGCCACGCACCCCCAGCGCGGGGAGTATTCCAGGCCGCCGTTGGCTCCGGCTGTCATAGCTCCACAGCACCGCCGCCCCCGTGGAGAGGCTGGCGCGTGCCGTAGGGCTCCCCCGCAAGTCCGTGGGAGGGCGTGAGCAAGTTTCATTATCCCCCGCGCTGTCGTCGCGCCCGGCCTGCCAAAGCCGGGTCAAAGGTTCGCGTTGATCGCTCGGTCCGCTCCACTTTCACCTCCTTGGAGCTCCCATCCTGGCGGCGCGCCTTTTGTCGCTATTCACACGGGTTTTGTGCCTGGAATACTGTGTATTCAGTTGTCGGCGGGAGGCTTGTCCCTCCTCACCTATCAGGCGGGTTATAAGCACAATTCGCAGGCGGCCAGCGCAAATTCCCAAAAGAATTTTGAGTGTTTTTATAATCTGGAAAGGCCGTGACGCCAATGGAACAAAATATCAAAAAATTTCATCTAAATAATTTCTAAAAACTCAAATTTTCTTTGGAAAAGGACTTTATTTTTTCCTAAATCTGCCGATATAAATAAAGAATAGGCTTGCAATCAGCACAAAAAGGAGGCGGCGATATGACAATCAATGCTCTTGCAAGAATGATGGTAAACAGAGACCGGTATCAACGGCAAAGTGCAACACCAAACCTTCCCAATGGCTCGCTACCCTCAAAGGGCCATGTGAACCCGTATTATCCCGAAAGTATGAATATTACGGGAATGAAAGCATCTGATTTTAAGACTATTCCAGTATCAAAAGAAGTAGAGGAACAGGTTAAGGATATAGCTTTTCAGCATATGAAGAAAAACTACGGTATGACCGATCCTAACCGAAGCGATTTGGCGGATGCTATTAAAGCATACGTTTCTAAAATTCCCGAAAAAGATCGCGTTCATGCGGTTCGCACACTTACCAATATCCATCGTGCGGAGGCAGTCAAATTGGACGAATTTGTAAAATCCCGTGTTCCCGGCTGGCAGGTGGGGCAGCCCTTTGACACCAGCATCTTGAATGAATACCGCCAGGGCGTAGATATGAAAGCATAAGAAAAACTGGTCTGGAGTAAATCTCCAGGCCAGTTTTTCATGTTTACGGCTATACGCTCATACGGGCCGAATTATGGGAATTTCACAGAGGATCAGCGCAAATTCCCCAAAAGAATTTTGAGCTTTTCCATGCCCCGGCTGATACTGTCCCGGACGGCGTTCTCCGTCACATTTTCCGCCCTGGCAATTCCCGTCTTGCTCCTGCCCAGGATATAGTGGGCATAGACGCGCCGGGCCTGGACGGGCGGGAGGCGGTCAAGGGCGGCATAGAGGGCGGCGTGGTCCTCGGCCAGCTCCATGATCTCCTCCGGGGTCAGCGGGGGATAGGTCACGTCGGCCTCAAAGCCGGGGGTCCCGTCCAGGGAGCACTCGTCATGGTCCCGCTTGCGCCGCTTGTAGCTGTCGCACATACGGCCCCCAATGGAGAGGGTCACGGCAATCTCCTCCGACACTTCCAGGGTGACGCACTCGGTCAGGTGGGGGTAGTAGTTGTTCAATTTGATGGTCGTCATATGTAACCTCCATTTCGATACGGGGCGGAAAGGGACAGATCGAAATGGAGGGCGGGGAACGACAGCGGGCCTCTGGACACAGTGTCCAGAGGCTCCGGGGTATAAAAATGTCCGCATGGCGCAAGGCCATACGGACGTGTCGGGGCGACAGGATTTTACAATTTTCGCATTTGCGGTCAGGGCTTCCCTTTAGAGGGGGAGGGCTTTTTTTGACAGATCAAGAGGACAAATAATATAAAATGGCACGGCGTAACCTCCTTTTGCCGCCGTGTCAGTAAAAAACGACGGTCTTGAAATCGTTGTTTCAAAACCGCCGTTTGGTATTTATTCAGAGCGCGTTAATAGACAGCCGCCCATCCAACGGTTTTTTTATATGCCGTTTCCGTTGGCGGCTAAATGGCTTATGAAATCTGGATATTACGCTTTGGTAATCGCGTTTTGGAAAGAGCGATAAACGCTTTCCCGGTCAATATAATTTGTTCTAATCGTGCCGGACATCCAGGGCTTTTCCGCCACCCATCCCCGGTTCTGGTCTATGAGCGCGTCCAGCGAGTCCATCAGCCGGTCCATAAACGGGTCAAAGGAGGAATTAAGCATATTGGACAGCTTTTCGCTGATACCGGCGCTCCCGGCGCTGGTTTTCAATGCGCCGTACTGCTCCGCAAGGTGCTGGCCCAGGGCCGCGTCACTTTCATTGACATTCCAGGTTGGATTTTGCAGTTGTTGGGAAAGGGTTTTCGCATAGATACCGGCAAACGCCAAATCCTTTCCATCATAGGGGGCCTGCTCATTGACCGGCTGCTTTTGCAATTCTGCGGACGAGGCGCTTTGCCGGAGCTGGGCCGCCATATATGCATCGTCCTGTTTGAGCCACTGTTTGTCGGGATCGGTAATGCTCACATAGTCTCTGTTGTTTTCAATGTAATCCGTGTAAGCATTGGCCTTTTGATCTACCAGCGCCGAAACGCTGTTCCGCATATCTTCCGCCGCGCCCGACTGCCCCAGGTCCTCGAAAAAGCCGCCGATACTTTCCGCATAGGTGTTCGCCATTTCCTCTTTTGCCTCTGTATAAATCTGCTCCAGCTTTTGCAACTCCGCCTCCTGTTGCTCTCCTGTAAATTGATTTTGTATGCGGTCCTTCAAAACCGCGTACCGTGAGGCGAGGTAATCGGCTTTTTGCTCAAACCGCTCAATGTTATCGAAGCCGACGCCGATTTGCACAAAATCTTCCTTTACACCTTGCCAGTCAATGTCTGCGTCAAGTCCTTTTTCGGCAAGCTCGCCACGGAATTTTTCCAAATCCGCTTTTGAGATGTCGCTTTTCAAAATCAGCTTTACAGGTTCAGAGGAAGTGCGCACGAACGTATCACCATCAAAATAGCCGTCAATGCGGGACTGCTTCATATACTGGTTGAGGAGCGCGTCCTCCTCGGTGTAAGACGGCTGCTCCGACGGCGGCAGAAGCTCCGCCTGCAAACGGCTGTCAGGAGCGGCCCATGTGTAAGAGGTATTCCCCAGCGCCCGCATCTGATCGGAATTGGGTTTATAAGTGCCGGAGTACGCCGCTCCCTGAGAGCGGGTTCCTATTTCCACACGGTCATATCGCGCGGGAGAGGTTTGCATGGACGCAAGGGGCGAATGAGCGCGTGCCGCTGAACCGCCTATCTTGCCCATATGGGCGGCTGCCTGTATTTGACCAACGAACATAAACTTATCACCTTTCTTATAATTTGCTTGTGCGATGCTTGTTCTTACTCTTGATTTTTATGCCACCTCCTGCTATATCGCCGTATAAACCTTGACAGGCTCATTTAAGGCGTCATTTCAGCGGCATCGGCAATTTCCTGCGCCTCCACGCTCTCGGCCATTTTAATGATTTCATCACCACTGAACGACGCCGAAATGGTGAATAGTGCGCCTGCCTCGTCATTCATCCACATAAGAACATTTGCCGTTCCTGGTTCTGGGTCTAAATATAAATCAGCCGAATGACCGCCTATCAAAATATGTTTCACTTCAACACCATCACTTTTAACCTGGGCTTCCATTGCGTCAGTGTACATAGAATAAGAAAACATTGCAAATTCTTCGTCTGCCTTTTGATAGCCTATATTGACATTCCAGGGATCAGAATACTCCAAAACTCCCTCATAGCCATCAGGGACCCAGGTTGGGCGGTAGATAATATCTCCCAGACTGTCTTTCTTTTCACCGAAATAATGGTAGACAGACCAGCCCTCCGACAATTCCCGCACCCATCCCACAAATGCCGCCCGCGCCTCCGGGCTGACTGCCAGGACGGTACAGCCGCTCAACAGCACCGCCAGCAGGAGGCAGGCCGCAGCCTGGGCGATCCGATACCGAATAGGGTGGTCGGCCCTGCGGATCAGCTTTTTCATTTTGCGCTCAAAGGCCGGTGAAAAGGTCAGGGCTTCATCCTCGCTCAATATTTCCTCGGAGGGCAGTTCCTCTAATTCCATGAAATACGCCTCTTGCAAAGCAGCTTTAAGTGTCGTCATTTTCATGCTCCTTTGTCAGTTGACCCAGCAGCTTTTTTCTCCCCCGCTGGACACGCTTTTTTACCGTCTCCGCCTCAATGCCCAGCAGCCTGGAAATCTCCGTCAGCTTGTATTCCTCTACGCATTGAAGATACAGCACATCCCTGTAAAGTACCGGCAGTTCCCGGATGGCGTTCAATACTTCCTCGTAGGCAATCCGCTCCAGTACGTCCTCCTCCAGATCGTACTCGATTGGGATCACGGCGTCTGGACTTTCAAGGACAGTTTCTTTTTCCGTTCCGCAAGCATGGTAAGCGAAATGTTTCTAACTATAATAACCGTAAACAGCCGCGTTCGGGGACAATTTATCTGCCCGATTTTAGAAAAATTTTTTACCAGCCGCAGAAAAGCCTCCTGTACCGCGTCCTCGGCCAGTTGATGGTCTTTCAAAATCTGCATGGCGATATGGAGCATAGTCCGCCGGTGGGCGTGGTATAGGGTTTCAAATTTTGCCCGTTCCTCCGGGGTATCGAGCATTTGCAGGTATATCAGCATGGGGCGTTACCTCGTTTTCTGCTTTGTGTCGAGGTGGGCTTGTGCCTTTGACAAACTCCTCCGTAAAAAACACTCTAATATATAAACCTGAAAACGAACGGTTTGGGGACAGGATTTTTGAAAAATTTCAAAAAATTTTTTCTCTGCCGCAAAGCCATTATAACATGCGGGACAGCAGGGCGCAAGGGTGCCCTGCCCAGACAGCGCCGTCCCATAAAAAGCGGGGGTTTCGGGGGACGCGCTAAACGGCAAGCAGGGCAAGTGTGGCCACACTTGCCATTTTTGACTGGCCGGGGGCCGTCAAAAATGCTTGTTGGGGTTGCACCCCAAACCCGCCGGAAGCCTCTGGACACGGTGTCCAGAGGCTTCTGTCTGCGGCCCCGTCGCTATCGCTCCTGGGCCTTATTCTCCCGCCCGTCAGACAGGCCGAGGAGGTGATCGACGTTGGCCTTGACCGCCACCGCCTCCCGCATTTCCTGTTGTGCCGCCCGGTATTGGGCATAGAGTTTTTTCTTCCGCTCCGCCAGTTCCCGGCGCTCCTTTTTCAGCGCGTCCATCCTTGGGAGCTTGGCCCCGCCCAGAATGTCGTTGATTGCCGCCTTTGCCGCCCGATAGGAGGCCAGGGCCTCCTCATGCTCCGCCAGATACTTCTTGCTGTACCGGGCGGCCTTGTAGCCGTCGAATACGGGCCGGGTCTTGGCGTAGTCCACCACGGCCCCCATGAGTTTTGTGGTGGAGGCCAGCCGCTCCTCCACTCCCCGCAGCTCCCCGGCCAGGGCGTGGGCCCGGTCCACCGCCTCCGTCGTCCGCTCCGCCAGGGCGTCATAGTCGGTCAGCCCGTTCTCCTGGAGAAACTGGAGGGCGGCGGCCATCTGTTTGAGATTGTATATTTTTGCCCACCGCTCATAGCCTGGGCCCTTGCCCTGGGCCATACGCTGCTGAATGTCAATAATCAGATTGACGCGCCGGGGAGCCGCCGAACGGGGCCGCCCCTGGGCGGGCTTGCGGACGGGGGCCCGCCCGTCGATCACCGCCTCCACGTCCTCCGGGCCGTAGCCGTCCCCCAGGGTGGAAGCCCGGAAGCGGGTGGCCCGGTCCTGGCCGGGAAGCCGGAACGAGATCACCCCGCCCCGGCCCCGCTTCACCTGGACCCCCGCCGCCTCCATCCGCCGGAGGAACCCGGCAAAGTCGGCGGGCCGTTCCGCCAGGGCCCCGTCTATGATCCCCCGTAGCTGCTCCTTGTAGGAGGGAGGCCGGGACGCGCCCAGCCATTGGCCGTAGTGCCGGAATTTTCCCTTGCTATGGAGCTTGGGGTTTTTGATATTACTTCCGCAGGTAAAGATAGGAAAGCAGCGGGTGATGGAAGAATCTGGACACAAGAGGCGGATGATGCT
>QXXE01000121.1 GCA_009911355.1 Clostridiaceae bacterium
CACCCCGCGCCTGCGCGGCGGGCGGCAGGGCTCTGCCCTGCACCCGCTGGGGCTTACGCCCCAGACCCCGAGATGCTTGCGCATCTCTTTCTCGCCTGCGGGCGGGACGGGGGTTTGGCGTTTGGGAGGTATGGTGCGTGCTGAGTGACCAGCCCGCCATTATGACAGCGGGCTGGTCGGCTTTTTCCGGCGCATGGGTGCAGCCCCACCCGCTGCCCTGCCCGCCCGGAACCCACTGGCAGAACGTCGCCAGCGGGTTCCGGGCGCATGCGGCTGCGGGGCTGCGGGAAAGATGCGTGATATTTTTTGCCGCCGTTCGGGCGGGATTGAGAAAGAAGGAATGGGAAAATGAAACTGTCACAGCTTCTGGAAGGGATTCACGTTCAGGACGCGGGCGCGTCGCCCGATACCGAAATTGCGGAGGTCCGCTGCGACTCCCGCGCTGTCCAGCCAGGCGACTTATTTGTTGCCATCCGTGGCTTTGAGACCGATGGGCACAAGTATATCCGTTCTGCGATCGAACGCGGCGCGGTGGCCGTCGTTTGCGAGGAGGCCCCTGCGGGTGTGCCCGCTGTCGTGGTCGAGGATGCGCGGCTGGCCCTTGCTGTGATCGGCGCGAACCGTTTCGGGCATCCCTCCGCCGCAATGACCATGATTGGCCTGACCGGCACGAACGGCAAGACTTCTACGACCTACTTTATTAAGGCGGTCTTGGAGGCGGCGGGCGCAAAGGTCGGG
The DNA here is from genome assembly GCA_009911355.1 of Clostridiaceae bacterium. Lineage (GTDB taxonomy): Bacteria > Bacillota > Clostridia > Oscillospirales > Butyricicoccaceae > QXXE01. Next base: position 739 of record QXXE01000121.1, read on the forward strand.
CTCATCGGCACCAATCAGAACCTGATTGGCAGCGAGGTGCTGGAAACCGAGCGCACCACCCCGGAATCCTATGAATTGCAGGCGCTTTTCGCGCGGATGCGCGACGCGGGCTGCACTCACGTCGTGATGGAGGTTTCCTCGCACGCCCTCGCGCTCAAGCGTGTGTACGGGGTTCGCTTTCAGGCGGCGCTGTTCACCAATCTGACCCAGGATCATCTCGATTTCCACGGCACGATGGAGGAATACCGCAAGGCCAAAGCCATCCTGTTCACCCAATCCGACCGCGGCGCGGTGAATCTTGACGACCCGGCGGCAGAAAAGATGCTTGCGGATGCAAAATGCCCAATGGCGGGCTTTTCGGTGCACGGCAAACCGGCTGACCTTGTCGCGGAAGATATCGTCCTGCGTGCCGATGGCGTGCATTTTACCGCAAAGCGCGGCGCGGAGCAGGTAAAGGTGGACCTCGGTATCCCGGGCGCGTTTACGGTTTCCAATGCGCTGGGCGCGTTGGAGGTCTGCGGGCTGCTGGGCATCCCGCTGCAAACCGCTGCCGACGCCCTGCGTACCGTCCACGGCGTCAAAGGCCGTGTTGAAGTCGTCCCGACCCCCACCGATTATACAGTTTTGATCGATTACGCCCACTCGCCCGACGGTGTGGAAAATGTGCTTACTGCCGTGCGCGGCTTTGCAAAGGGCCGGGTTGTGGCGCTGTTTGGCTGCGGCGGCGACCGCGACCGCACCAAGCGCCCCAAGATGGGCGCGATTGCCGACCGGCTCGCCGATTTCTGCATCGTGACCTCCGACAACCCGCGCACCGAGGACCCCGACGCGATCATCGCCGAGATTGTCGCGGGCATGGGCGATACGCCGCGCACGGTCATCGCCGACCGCCGCGAGGCCATCCGCTGGGCGCTCGGCCACGCCCAGCCCGACGATGTGATCGTCCTTATGGGCAAAGGGCACGAAACCTATCAGGAGATTGACCATGTAAAGCGTCATTTAGACGAAAGAGAAGAAGTTGCGAAATATTTTGAGCAGAATGGTTAAAAGCATGGTATAATCGTATTTACCACGTCTTTCCACCGCGCGCGGCGCGGTATTTCAAACAAACCGAAACAGAACGGAAGTGAACCTTTTTGGAAAAAAACAGCCTTTCCCGGCTTGCCGGATGGATGCACGGCGAATGTACCGGCGAGCTGGAAATCCCCGCCGTTTCAACAGACTCACGCACGGCGGGCGGGGCGCTGTTCCTGCCGCTGGTCGGCGAGCGCTTCGACGCGCACGATTTTATCCCGCAGGCGGTCGAAAACGGCGCGCTTGCGGTGGTCAGCCACCGGCGCGGGGAGCGTTATCCCGTCCCGGCCATCTATGTGGAGGACACCGCGCAGGCCCTGCTCGACCTTGCGGGCGGCTACCGCGCGCAGTTTCCCTGCCCGGTGGTTGCGGTTACCGGCTCGGTCGGCAAAACGACCACCAAAGAACTGCTCGCGGCAGTGCTCGGCGAGGGCTTCCAGGTGCTCAAGACCCCGGAAAATAAAAACAACACCATCGGTATGCCGCTCACCGCCCTGCAAATGGGCTATGACACCGAAGCCGCTGTGTTCGAGATGGGCATGAACCATTTCGGCGAGATTTCCAAAATGGCGGCGTGCGGACAGCCGGATATTGCGGTGATCACGAACATTGGCACCAGCCATATCGGCAACCTCGGCTCGCGCGAGGGCATCTGCAAGGCCAAGCTGGAAATTACCGAGGGGCTTGCCGAACGCGGCGGCTGCGCGGTACTGAGCGCCGACGAGCCACTGCTTTGGGAAAAACGGCAGGAATTCCAGTTCCCCGTGTTTTGGTTCGGCATTGACAACCCGCAGGCAGTTATCCGCGCGGAAAACCTGCGTCAAACGGAAGGCGGCGTAGATTTTGACCTCTGCTGGAAGCTTGCGCGTTATCCGGCGCATCTGAACCTTCCGGGCTGCCATAATGTGATGAACGCACTGGCAGCGGCGGCGGCGGGCTTTATTGTGGGGCTCGACCCGGATCAGGTCACCGCAGGGCTCGCAGGGCTGCGCGACCGCGACACGCACGCAAAGGTCTACGAGCGCGGCGGCTACCATATCTATGAAGATGTGTATAATGCCAGCCCGGACGCGGTGCTTGCGGTGCTACGTTCGTTCGGGGCGATTCCGGCAGCGCGGCGGTTCGCGGCGCTCGGCGGGATGCTCGAGCTTGGCGGCTATGCCCGCGAAGGGCATATGGCAGTTGGCCGCGCAGCTGCGTCCTGCTGTGACGGGCTCTATCTCTACGGCGCACACGCGGAGGATCTCCGCGATGGCGCAGTCGAAGCAGGGCTTCCGCCGGAGCGGGTCGGGATTTACGAAACGCACGAGCAGCTTGCGCAGGCGCTGCGGCGGGACGCGAGCCCCGGCGACGCGTTACTTTTCAAGGGCAGTCACGCAATGGATATGGGGCGGGCGCTCGCGCTTTTTTTCGATGAGGGCTGACCTCATATCCTAAAAGCCATATAAAATGCAGGCAAAGGCGCTGAAGCGCTGCAAAAGGTGCGGCGGGTGAAAATAGCGGTGTTGCCTCTTTCGTCCCGCCCGCAGGCGGAATGAAGTTTTTACTCGATTTTTTTTCAAAAAAATCGCGGGTGCAGGGCAGAGCCCTGCCGCTCGCCGCGTAGGCGCGGGTGCAGGCGCGGCGGGCAGGGGCAGAGCCCCGCTGCGCAGAAGGAAAACCAAAGAAGGGGGAAGTTGAAAATGCGGACTATGGTACTTGCGTGCGCACTGAGCTTCGTCGTAACAGCAGCAGTCGGCCCGTCAGTGATCCACTGGCTGCGAAAAATGAAATTTGGGCAGAAAATCCTTGAGGACGGCCCAACCTGGCACATGAAAAAACAGAATATCCCGACAATGGGCGGGTTCATGTTTATCTTCGGCATCGCCGTCTCCATGCTGGTTGCCGGCTTACTCACAGGCGTGTTTTACGACGGCTCAACCGCCGCATCCGTAACCCATTATTTTGCCGTTTTCGGGCTGGCGCTGCTGTATGGCCTTGTCGGCTTCGTCGACGATTACGCAAAGATCAAACATAAAGCAAACGCAGGTCTGACACCACTGCAAAAGCTGGTGCTGCAAATCGTCGTCGCAGCCGTGTTTATCTCCATGCTGCGCCTGTTCGGCAACGCCCGCCCCGATGTCTACCTGCCGTTCCTCGACATCACCCTGACGCTGCCATGGCCCGCGTTCGTGCTGTTCGCCTGCTTTGTCATCGTCGGGTGCGACAACGCCGTCAACCTGACCGACGGTATCGACGGCCTCGCCGCCAGCGTCACGCTGCCGGTCGCCGTGTTCTTCGCCCTGCTCGCGTGGAAACAGCAGAACCTCGGCGCAACCGTCTTTGCAGCGGCGCTCGCAGGCGGCCTGCTCGGTTTCCTGATCTATAACTTTAACCCCGCAAAAGTCTTTATGGGCGATACCGGCTCGCTGTTCCTCGGCGGCGCGGTCGCCGGGCTCGCGTTTGCGTGCGGGATGCCCGTGATCCTCGTCCTGGTTGGCTTTATCTATATTTTAGAGACGGTTTCGGTTATTTTGCAGGTGGGTTATTTCAAATTGACGCACGGCAGGCGGCTGTTCAAAATGGCCCCCATCCACCACCATTTCGAGATGTGCGGATGGAACGAAAAACAGATCGTTTTGACGGCGGCGGCGGTGACCGCCGTACTGTGTATCGCCGCATGGCAGGGCGTTTCGTGAAAAATTAAGAGCCTATCCCATAATTATACGTGCGCAGATTGCGCCGTCAGATTTTTCGTCAGGCGAAGCCGATTTCCCGCTGGAATCCTTTGTGCATTTCAAGGGGAAGCGGCGCAGTATGACGGATAAGATACCAGCAAGCTGTGTGCGGATATTTTTGGGATAGGTTCTAAGGCGGTCTCCCTGATGGGGACGCAGTTCTTTTTCCCGGAGCGGATGAAAAAGATCCCGCACGGCGCGAGCCCCATCGGGCAAGCCCCGCGTGGCGCGGGCTAGAGCGGGCGGCTCCCGCGCAGCACATACGAGAGAAAAAAGGGTTCGGCTCGGCGGCGCACAACCCGCAATTGATTCAGGAGGTATGCGTATGGCAGTCATGACACAACAGGATAAGCGCGGGCCGGCCGCTGAGCCACTGCCGGCAGCACGCAGGCACAAGGGCATGGACACGCCGCTGCTGTTCATGATCCTGCTGCTGATGGCGGTCGGGCTGCTTGCGCTTTACACCGCAAGCTATGTTTATTCCTTCTGGTATAACGGCGGGCGCGGGATGCTTTACCTGACGCAGCAGGCAACCTTTGCGGCGGTCGGTATTTTTGCAATGCTCGTCATTTCGCGCATCAATTATCATTTCTACGGCTTTTTCCATCAATATTTCTTTGGCGCGGTGCTTGTACTGATGTACCTGACCCCGTTTATCGGCAAAACAGTCAAGGGTGCGAAACGCTGGATCGGCGTAGGCGAAACCTTCCGTTTCCAGCCGTCCGAGCTGATGAAGATCGCGGTTATCATTTCCTTCGCTTATGTCGCGGCAAATATGCCGATCTCTGACCTGCGCACCTTCCGGAAGGGCGTTTTGCCGTTTCTGGAGGTTCTGGCGGTCATCGCGGGCTCGATGGTCCTGCAAAAGCACCTTTCCGGTACGGTTATTATCTTTGCCATCGGGCTGTCGGTGCTCTTTGTCGCGGGCATTAAGGTCTGGTATTTTGTGCCGGTCGGCGTGGGCGGGTTTGTAGCGGCGGTTGCGTACATTTTGACGAACACCTATGCGCAGCAGCGCGTTGCGTCCTGGCTTGACCCCTTTCTTGACCTCCAGAACAGCGGCTGGCAGGCTGCAATGAGCCATATTGCAATCGGGTCGGGCGGCGTCTGGGGGCTTGGGCTCGGGCAGGGGCGGCAGAAGCATCTGTTTATCCCTGAGCCTGCGAATGATTTCGTTTTTTCCGCTTGGTGCGAAGAAATGGGGCTATTCGGGGCGGTGCTGGTGCTTGTGATGTTCGCTTACTTGATTTATCGAGGCTTCTATATCGCCCGGTCGTCGAAGGATAAGTTCGGGTGCCTGCTTGCGACGGGAATCTCGACCAAGCTTGCGATCCAAACGCTGATGAACCTGTTTGTTGTGACTGGGATTTTCCCGGTGACCGGCGCGTCGCTGCCGTTCTTCTCGTATGGCGGTACGGCGTTGCTCATCCAGTTTGCCGAAATGGGTATTCTGCTCAATGTTTCCCGCTTCACCGTTGACACGGAGTAGCGGGGGATGCCCTCCGCAGGCGGCGCCAAAGGGCTCTGCCCTTTGGAATCCCGCGCCTACGCGGCGGGCGGCAGGGCTCTGCCCTGCACCCACTGGGGCTTTCGCCCCAGACCCCGAGATGCTGACGCATCTCTGCTTCGCCTGCGGGCGGGACGGGGACCCCCGCGCGGGAACATTCCGCGCAGGCAGCCCAAAATGGGGGCGTGCCCGGAGGGGAAGCGCGAGCGCTGCCCTGCGGGGACATCCACAGGAAAAGACGTATTCCCGATCGAATAGAGTCAAATCGAAACATCTTTTAGGGGGAAAACCTATGAATTTATATATTACCGGCGGCGGGACCGGCGGGCATGTCACACCGGGGCTTGCCATTGCGCGCTATGTGATGGAGCACGAACCGGGTTCGACGGTCCGGTTTGCGGGCACGGAAAGGGGCATTGAGAGCCGCCTGGTGCCGCGCGAGGGCTATCCGCTTGACCGGATTGAAATTATCGGGCTGTCGCGGAAGCTGACGCCGCAGGGTCTGGCGCATAATGTAAAAGCAGCATACCTGACGGTCACGGCAGTTGCACGGGCGAAAAAGCTGCTGCGGGCGGCAAAGCCGGACGTGGTGCTTGGGTGCGGGGGCTATGTTTCGTACCCGATTGTTAAGGCGGCGCAGCAAATGAAAATCCCGACGGTGCTGCTTGAGGTGAACGCGCTGCCGGGGAAGGTGACGCAGCAGCTTGCGCCGCACGCCGACCGTGTGCTCGTCTGCTTTGAGCAGACCCGCGCGCTGCTTGGGGAGCGGGAAAATATCCGGCTGACCGGCGCGCCCGTCCGCCCGGAAATCCTGGAGGCCGACCGCAAAAAGGCACGCGCCCGCTATGGGCTTTCAGAAGGCGACAAGCTGGTCGTATCTTTCTGGGGGTCGATGGGGGCGCTGTACATGAACCGCCATATGGCGGGGATGCTGGCGCTGGAAGCGCAGGAGGGGACGACGTTCCGGCACGTACACGCGAGCGGCGCGGCGGCGGCAAAGTGGCTGCCCGAAGAAGTGCAAAAGAAAGGCGTAAACCTTGCGGAACACCCCAATATTGAACTGACAGAGTATATTTATGATATGGCTGACCGGATGGCGGCGGCCGACCTTGTGATCTGCCGCGCGGGGGCAGCGACGATTGGTGAGCTTTGCGCGCTGGGACGGCCGTCGGTCATGGTGCCGTCGCCGTTCGTGGCGGAAAACCATCAGGAGAAGAACGCGCGGGCGCTTGAGGAAGCGGGCGCGTGCAAGGTGGTGCTGGAACCCGGCTGCACGCCGGAACAGCTGCTTCAGGCGACGAAGGAGCTCATTTGGGACGACGAACGGCTTGCGGGGATGCGGCGCGCGGCGGTGAAGCTGGCAGCGGCAGACCCGGACGGCGCGATTTTCCGGCAGCTGAAGGAAGTGACCAAGGGACGCGCCTAAAAAGCGCCGGTAGGACGGATAAAACCTGCATTTGCAGGCTGTCAGCCGCGTATGTACGGTTTCAGCGCTGCCATGCTGCGATGCTTTTCCCTGAAAAACCGTTTGCCCGGGCGAGAAACCATATGCCATGGGCAGATTGCTGTAAATCACGAACTGCCGCGCGCCTTATGAGCGCATGGAATGGCAGCGATCCGCCAGCGGATTATATCAGCCTTGCGGCGGCGATTGCCATCCCGCGTATACCGGCCCGAAAGGTGTGAAGCGGCGCAAGAATGTGCGAACCCTGTCGAAAGAAGGAGCTTTTGGGAGAAATTGAGCATTGACAACCGGCAGAGGGATATTATAATGTAAATTGGAGAAAACCGGTATCAACGGAGGGGGCGTCCCTGACGAGGGGCGCAGACGGGTTACAGGCGGGCGGGAACCCGTGCGCTTTCCAACCCGGAAGCCCGAAAAAATCGAGGTGAAACACCGTGCCGACCCGGACGCGACAACCGAATAGGCCCCGTCCGGAACGGCAGGGAGCGGACGCTGCGCAGCAGCGCCCGGCACAGCCCTCCCCAAACGGGGAGGCGCGGAAGCGGAAGAAAAAGCGTCCCCCGCTGAGTACGGTGCTGTTCCCCGGGCGGGAGGAGAAGCGGCGGCATAAGCGCCGCCGTCATGCCGCGCCGGACAGCCGCGCGGAACGGCAAAAGCTCCGGCTGCGGCGGCAGAAGCGTTACCGGCTGATTTATAAGCTGATCACGCTGCTGCTGATTGTGGTTTCCGGCATCCTTGCACTGACGCTGTTTTTCAAAGCGGAAACGATCCGGGTGCAGGGGCGGTCGCGGTACAGCGACGAAGAGCTGATTATGACCTCGGGGCTGGAACCGGGGGACAACCTGTTCCGTTTTTCGCGGAGGGGGGTGCGCAAGCGGCTGCTGGACACCTACCCTTACCTGGACACGGTGACCATCGAACGGAAAATGCCGAACCAGATCATCCTGCATGTTGCGGACGCGACGCCAGCCGCCGCGATCGGCAGCGAGACAACCTATTATTTCATGGACGCGGGCGGCAAGCTGCTTGAGCAGGTCAGCCTGGACAGGCTGGGGAGCGTGCCGGTGGTGACAGGCGTGACCATCGGCGACTCGGAGGTTGGCAAGCGGCTGAATATGAAGCACGACGAACGGCTCCAACAGCTGACCCAGCTGCTCAATTCACTTGAAAAATACGGGCTGATGAACCGCGTTGATTTCATCAACCTTTCCGATATGGCAAATGTGCGCGTCGGATGCGACGGGCATATGTATATCCGTTTCGGGACGCTGGACCGGCTGGACTATAAGATGAGCTTCGCCCAAAAATTCATTGAAGAAACATCCGCGTCGCTTTACTGTGAAATCGAGGTCTCGGGCGAAATCCTTTGGGAAGGGCGGGAGAGCTACCGCGTTATCCCGGTGGATGCGGAAGAGGTTGCGGCGCAGTCGAGAGACTCGGATGCGGCGGTTACGCTGCCAGTGGCAGACCCGAATGCAGATCCCAATACCGACCCGGGCGCAGAGCCGAATGCCGACCAGGATGGAGAGCCGGGAGCCGATGCTGAAACGGATACGGAACCGACCCCACCGCTGCCGCAGACGGTGCAGCCGTCGCTGGCAGGCCCGGCGCAGGATGGGGAAGGCGATGAGGAACCGTCTGACGATGAGCCGGCAGAAGATGACGAAGAGGATGCACAGAGCGGCCCAGCACCTAGCCGATACCTTCCCGGAAGCGGCGGCATGAATTGGCGGCAGGGCGGAGGATAACCGCCGCGTCCTGCGCAGCATGGTTAGCAGTACGCAGGAAGCAGATTGGATCAATACCTTCGTAGGAGCTCCGCAGAAAACCGACACAGCCCGCCGCTGTTCTGGCGGGCTGTGTCAGTGAACGGATGCGGCAGAGGGGCGCTGCGATGGCAGAGCATTTGCCCGACCAGCCCGCTGCCATAATGGCGGGCTGGTCGCTGCATATTGTATGATCCCGATATAACCAATCCCCCGTCCCGCCCGCAGGCGGGCAGAGATGCGAAGCATCTCGGGGTCTGGGGCGTGAGCCCCAGCGGGTGCAGGGCAGAGCCCTGCCGCCCGCCGCGCAGGCGCGGGGTGCAGGGGCAGAGCCCCGCCGCTCGCCGCGCAGGCGCGGGGTGCAGGGGCAGA
>QXXE01000122.1 GCA_009911355.1 Clostridiaceae bacterium
CAAGTCTATATATTCCATACAACCTATTATACCATAGTTGCTCCGCTTTTCCTAGTTTTTTTCTCGAAAGTAATACCTCTGGACATACGTCAGTGTAAAGAACATCCTGACTACGGAAGATTACACTGGGGTGTCAATCAACCGAAAAAGTGTTACCAACTGTGGAAAAGTAACCCGTTTACCAAAGGAACAATGGTATCGCCACGAAGGATTCTATCCCGTCATTATCGAAAGGGATCGTTGGCTACAGGTTCAGTCGCTGCTTCGTGAAAAAGCCCGTCCTACCGTCTGCAACAAAACTCAGCACCGATACGCCGGTCTGCTGACTTGCCGTGAATGCGGAAATCCATTTGTACCAATGAACCGTTATTGGCGCGGTAACCGACGCGTAGAATATGTCTGCAAGGGCTATCAGCGAAACGGAAAAAGCTACTGCGCCTCTCATCGCATCCACGAGGAAACGCTCGATGCCATGACTTGGGAATGGCTTACCCAAACTCAGAAACACCGTAAAGAAGAATTGGAAAAGATACTGGATTTACAAAAAATGTGGGCATCAAGAAAACCAATCTCTTGATGCCCACATTTTATCGCTGCAAAAGAAGATACAGCGTTTCGAATCAGAACTCGATGATATCTTATATAGAGAAACCATGCAGCCTCCATAATACGGCTGACACATGATAAGTCCAAAATGTAATCTGCTCACAACCGTAAAAGGACGGGTTTAAGCCAATGAAAATCCTTCCCTTTTGGCAATGGTGCGGGTAGTGGGACTCGAACCCACACGCTTTGCAGCACAGGAACCTAAATCCTGCGCGTCTGCCAATTCCGCCATACCCGCAAATATCATTCAAAAGTCGCCTACCGCCTATATATAGGATAACCTGATGCGACGGACGGCAGGCACTGTCTATCATTATAACCTCATACGCCTAATTTGTCCAGTATAATTTTGAGAGCGATGTAAGCTCAGCCGCAAAGGAAAATTGCCCTCTGCTCTTTGCATTTCGCTGCTTAGCAGTCCAATCTCTTTGAGTTGAATGTGTCAACTGATATTGACAATATCAAATCTTGCTTTTGTTCACGCCACCTTCCCTGCTCCGATTGAAGGTGTCAACTTTATTGATACCACATCCGTTTTCTTCAGTCCAAAAAACCGGGCGCGCCCGCGTCCGGTTTTACAGGGGGTTGGGTGCGGTCAGCCACCAGCACGCACCGGGGATATACCGGCGCCTTGCCTGCCGCCGCATTTCCTACATCAGCCGCAGATAAACCGAAGAATAAAACACCCCGTCTTTTGTTTCAAAGCGGCTTCCGCCGCCATGCTTCTCCGCCAGGGCGGCAATGGCGCGCAGACCTATTCCGCCGCCCTCCCGGGTGGACAGAAAGCTGCCGTCCGCCCTTTGCCGGACGCAGGAATAGCTGTTATCCATTGTGACGGTCAGGATCCCGTCCGCGTAGCGGCTCCGCATTTTGAGGAAGGGGCGCTCGACTCCCCGGCAGGCGGAGACGGCATTTTCCAACAGATCCCCGATTATTACGCACAGCTCGCCGTCGGGTACACGCCCGGTATCCCTGGGAATGTCCAGGCAGATGGAAACATCGACGCCTGCCTGCCGCGCGATGGACTGATAGTGCATGGCTGCCGCGTTTACAAGGGGGTTGCTGCACAGCTTGCCGGAGACGTCAGGCGAAAGGCCGTCCAGCAGCGTATTCAAATCGGAAAGGGCAGTTTCGTGCTCCTGGTTGAGGAGCAAAACGCGGATCGCCGCCAGATGGTGCTTGATGCTGTGGCGGAGCCTTTTCGCGTCCTTCTCTGTGGCTAGCAGGAGCTGGTACTGCTCTTTTTGGATTTGCACCTGCCGCTGCATCATGCTGTTCTCCGCGCGAAGGAGAAACGCGTCCCGCACAAAATAACCGCCAATCACCCCGACCATCACCACAAAAATCAACACGCCAATCTGGAAGAAAAACGATTTCTGCACGGGGAGGCGGAACAGGTAATAGTTCCCGACTTCGAGCAGTGCGAACACCGCGAGCGCCGCCGTTGGCATCAGGAACCGCCGCGCCATGCGGTTTTGGTACCGGGCGTTTTCCCGCAGCAGCACGGCGGCAAACACGCACAGCGACAGCGGCACAAGCACATGGAACAGATACATGGTTTTGCAAAAGGCGGCTATGCCGGACAACTGCAATACAATTGCGGCGCCGATACAGAATTCGAGCGCCAGAATCATGCCATGCAGCAGGCGGCGGCTTTCCCACCGCAGGTTCAGCACCATACAGCCTAATTTCAGCATGGGGACCGCCAGCGTGAACAGGCCCAGGAAAGCCAGCAGATAGAGGATCACGGGCGCGTCGATCAGCACGCCCGTCAGGTTGCACTCGCCGAAGACCCAGCTGCCCACGCAGACGCAGAACAGCCCGAGCCAGAAAAACGCAGCTCCTGCCGTTTCGAAGCGGGTGAGCACGAGGGCGATCAGGAACAGCAGCAGCCCCAACGCCAGCAGCGTAAACGAGAAGAAGAGGGAAAAGCCCATCTGGCCAACCAGTTCCCGGAGGATCGCGCCGCTGCTGCCCAGGAGGACGGGATGCAGCGTGCAGGAGCTTCGCTGCGACGGGGAGAGGTATTCCATCCGCAGGGTGAGGGTGTTCTCCGAGTCCGGGAGGGGGACCAGAGCGGTTTTGGTAGGCGGGTCCAACAGGAAACCGGGATAAGTGCCGGGCTGCCCGTACTCAAAAACCAGGGTTTCATTGGCATAGACCCGCAGGGGGGCGTATACGGTTTTGAGGTAGAGATACTCCCCGGGCTGGGCCTGTGCGGACAGCGTCAGTGGGGTCCGAGGGGCGAGGTGCCCGAGCGTCAGGGGGAGGGAAACCGTCCTGCCGTCCAGCTGCCACTGTGTTACGCTTTGCACACCGTCGGGGCGCAGCGCAGGGAAGCGCACGGCAGCGGTGAACAGGAGCAGGATCAGCCCCACGAGACAGGCCGCTGGGGCGGCAAAGCGAAGCTTGTGCTTCATTCGATAGCCCCTTTCGTCCTGGCGGCAGAAAACAGCCAGTTTTCCCACTCGCTGCGCGCCTTATAGAAGAGCTCACGGCGAATGTAAACGCTGCCGCCCTCCCGCATCTGGAACACCATTTGTTCCTTGTCGATGCCCTGGACAAAGGACAGGTTGACCAGATAGCTTTTGTGGCAGCGGAAGAAGGGGTAGCGCGCCAGCAGAGGCGCAAGGCCGTCGAGCTTGCCTGTCCGCTTCATGGTGCTGCCGCCAGCCAGATAAAAGAGCAGATGATGCTCCTGCTGCTCGACATAGCGCAGCCGGAGGACGGGGATGCGGATCGGATTGCGCCTGCCGAGCAGGACGGTATGCTGCTGCGCCTTCTTGCTGCGCGCAAGCGCAAGCATTTCGTTGACCTGCTCTGGGGCAGGGGGCTTTTCGATGTACTTTGCGACATTCAAGCGATAGCCGTCCAGGGCGAAGTCCGGGCTGGAAGTGGTAAACGCCACCGGGAGTTCCCCGTCCAGCGCGCGGATCTGCCGCACCGCCTCCACCCCGTCGAGGCGGTCCAAATAGATGTCCATAAAAACCAGGTCAAACCGCCCCGGCTGCCAGGCCGACAGGAAATCCTCGCCCCGTTCAAAAACCGTGACGCTGGTGGGGATGCCGCTGGCAGCAATCAGCCCGCAAAGCTGCTCACAGTCCGCCCGGTCATCCTCGCAGACGGCGATGAGAAGCTGTTCCATGTGCCGCACCTCGCTTTCTTTGTACAGTATCAAGGAAAGCACAAAAAAGCTGATTTGTCAAGTACGGATTTTGAACCGAATGCCCAATTAAGGGCAGAACTGGTACTGACGAAAAAATTTTTCCGATGCTATGATAAAAAGGTAAAGGTCTGAGAAAGGGGGTACCCCCTTTCTCCGTCCCTCATGAGGGACGGAATGCGCTTTGGCTGCGGAATCGAGGAGGATACCCTATGAGACAAAAAATTTTGAGTGTTATCACCGCGCTTGCCCTGTGCCTGAGCCTGCTGCCAGGGGCGGCGCTGGCGGCGGGTGAGTCCATCGACGGAAGCTGGACGGACGGTTTGTTGGAAGCGCCGGAGGGCTGGAGCGAAAGCGAAGACGGCAACACCATCACCATTACCACGCCGGAGGCTCTGGCTTGGCTGGCGGTGCTGGTAAACAACAAAGACTTTACCGAAGTCGAGGACAACCCGACCTATCAAAAGACGGTGGTTCTGGGAGCCGACCTGGATCTCGGCGGGAAGGAATGGATCCCGATCGGCAACAGAAAACTGGGCAAACAAACGGTAAACGCGTTCGCTGGAAGTTTCGATGGAAATGGCTATACCATCTCCCGTCTGACCATCAGCGACTCCGACAGCGGAGAGTGCATAGGGCTGTTTGGAAACGTGTATCTGAACAACTCCGGTTTCCTCCGGGACGTGACGGTGGAAGATGCGGAGATTACCGTGGATCGCTTCACCAACATCGGCGTTCTGGCGGGTCAGGTGCTCGGCAGCGGCTCCATTTCCGGCTGCACGGTCAGCGGAACGATCCACTGCCAGGAAGCGTACAGAAATACTAACGCGGGCGGCATGTTCGGCTTTCTGAATCCGACGACCGGTTACGTCGATCGGGTTTATTTGACGGTGAACGACTGTTTTGCGGAGGTGGCGATCACAGGCGCGCCCATGTATGCTGGTGGATTCGCGGGATACCTTGGCAGCTGTGGTAAAATCACAAATTGCGGCTCCGCCGGCGATGTTACAATGACTGAACCATACGCCTATATGCCGTATGCCGGGGGCTTTCTCGGCAGTTTTGAAACGTATAACGGCAGCGTCAGCATTGAAAGCTGCTATGCCACCGGCAATGTCAGCCTGAGCAGCAGTTCCGAAGAGACTATGATATGCGCTGGCGGTTTTTTGGGCGGCATTGATATGTTTGAGAAAGCGGCTTCCATTCAGGGATGTATGTCCTCCGGCAATGTTGAGGTAATTGCGTCCGAAAACACTTCCATGGTACTGGTAGGAGGATTCATAGGCAACGGCGCAGAGGATCCTATTCTGACTGTTGCCAATTCTTATTCCACAGGAGACGTTACAGCTGGAAATGGCACTTATGTGATGTGCGGCGGGTTTATCGGATATGGCGCTCCGACTGTGCAAAACTGTTATTCCCTGAGCAATGTAACCTCAAAAAACGGCGCCCTCTATGCTTGGGCGTTTGGATTCAGCGGATGGACGGTGTCAGGCGCAAACTTTACAAACTGCTATGCCCTGGGCGCAAGCATGGATGGCGGTACTCATACTGCCAGCTTTTTAAACGGCACTCCCACCATGAATAACTGCTTCTATTATGAAGGTATGGAGCTCAATGGCACGAATGTCTCCAACACAACGGTCACCGCCCTGTCCGAAGATGCAATTATGGGCGAAACCGCCTTTTCTGAATTTGACAGCAGTGTCTGGCAGCTATCTACAGGTAACATACCTATCCTGACAGGTATCCCGGACAAGGTCGAAAAAACGGATAAGCCGGTCTATCTTACGAAAACAGTCACCTTCGATGCCCAGGGCGGTACGCCCGTTGACAGCCAGTCGGTCGCCAAAAATGGAAAGGTCACCGAACCTGCTGACCCCACCCGGGACGGCTTCATTTTCGACGGCTGGTACAGGGAAGCCGCATGCACAACAGAGTGGGATTTTGAAAGTGATACAGTTGAAACGGACACGATCCTGTATGCTAAATGGGAAGCTATCACATATACAGTAAGCTTTGACACACAGGGCGGCGTTGATGTGGCTGCCATCCAGGTAAGCCACGGTTTCACCGTATCCGAACCCACCGCACCCACGAAGGACGGCTTCCTCTTTGACGGCTGGTACACCGACGCGGACTGTAAAACCGCCTATGATTTCGCCAACGCCGTCACCGGTCCGCTGACGCTCTACGCCAAATGGCTGAAAACCCTCCCCAACCCGCCTGCCGGGGATGGGGATACGCAGTACCAAGTGGTCATGGCCGAGAGTTTCAGCGAGGTGCCCGCAGGGCTGATCGGCAAATTTGAATCAACCACCGCTCTGGAAGCAGCTATGAAGCTCGAAATCACCAAAGTGGATGCGGATATCTCTGAGGAAAACACAGCCGTCTACGATGTGACCCTTCTGGTCAGCAATGATGGCGGAACAACGTGGAACGCCGCCACAAAGGAAAACTTCCCAACGGACGGGCTTACCGTCACCCTGCCCTATCCGGCAGGGACGGACAGCGGCTATACCTTCACAGTAGTCCATATGTTTACTACCAATGACTTCGGCAGAACTCCCGGCGAGACCGAGACCCCAGCGGTGACCAACACCTCGGTCGGTATCCGGTTCACCGTCGCCGGTCTGTCGCCCATTTCCGTGGGCTGGGAACAGCCCAGCACCCCCGCCACGCCTTCCGACCCATCCGGCAGCGGCAGCTCCAGCAGATCCCACAGCAGCAGCAGCGCCACCACCTACACCATTACCGTGGAGGACGCGGCACACGGTGCGGTAACCGCCAACCGCCGGCAGGCATCCAGCGGCAGTACCGTCACCCTGACCGTCACGCCGGACAGCGGCTATGCGTTCGATACCCTGACCGTCACCGACAGCCGGGGGGAGGAGCTCCGGCTGACTACCCGGGACGGCGGAAAGTACACCTTCACCATGCCGGGCCGTGACGTGACGGTGTACGCCGCCTTTGTGCCGCTGCCGGGGCAGGCCCCCTGTGACGGCGGTGCAGGCTGCCCCTCCTACGGCTTCACCGACGTAGAGGGCGTGGGGACGTGGTACCATGAGGCGGTGGACTACGTCCTGCGGGCAGGTTTGATGGACGGCTACGGCGGGGAGCGGTTCGGGCCGAATGAGCCCCTCACCCGTGCCCAGTTTGTCCAGATCCTCTTTAACAAAGCGGGCAAGCCCGCGGGGAATTCCCTGCTGCAATACAACGATGTGGCAGAGGGCGAATGGTATACCGATGCCATCCGCTGGGCTGCCAGCCAGGGGATTGCTGGCGGCTATGGCAACCGAACGTTTGCCCCCAACGACAACCTCACCCGTGAGCAGTTGGCGGTTATGCTCTGGCGGTACGCCGGAAGCCCTGCCGCCACGCAGGAGCTCCACTTCGCCGACGCGGGCAATGCCGGCGGCTACGCGCTGGATGCCCTGCGCTGGGCTGTCGCGAACGGCGTCTTGAACGGCGACGGCAACGGGCTGCTGAACCCTACGGGTCTGACCACTCGCGCGCAGGCTGCGCAGGTGCTCAGAAACCTTGCGGAATAACGGCATAAAGAATGGGAGGCAGGTTTTTCCTGCCTCCCATTTTCCGCATCACGAATCATGGATTTATTCTTTTTTATCGGAAGGTACAAACGCATAAACATCTTGCTCTCCGCAATACCCGCAAACACCCATTCGCGGCGAATTGGTGACAGGCAACAGCATAAACTCGTCCCTGCCCTCCGCACAATTCTCACAGTAAAATGGATTATCCGTATCGTACATCTCTTCCGTATCGATATACGCTGCCGGTGCACCACACTTGGCGCAAGTAAACTGCGGCGGTATATTCCGAGCCAGCAGGCGGACTGCTTTTTTCTGTGGTTCCCTCCAAGTAGCCCCCACGACTGTAATCAAGGTTGCCGTTGTACTGCCCATATCATATTCATGCCAGAACTGATCGCCAATTTGGAAAAGCCCTAGCTTCTTGCTTTTGCCCGCGCCATGGAACTGACTTAGATGTCCACAGCATTCCAGCCAGATTTTCCTCAGGAATGTATCAAGCGTACTGAGTGTTTTATCTACCGGGATATCAACATACAGCCAATAGTTTTTATCCTCAGCGCCTTCGATTTTCAGCAGGCGGCATTCCTGCCCAATCCCCTCTGCATTATGATATTTGAGGATATGGTTTTTCATTGCCGTTTTACCAAGCTCTGCGCCGCAGAGGTAGCAGTTCCCTTTGGAAGTCATCCCAAGTCTCCTTTTTCCCATTTTCGCTCAAAGCCCATTATACACACCTGGAAAATCTTCAGCATCTATAGAAGATCCCAGCACCGAGGTGACATGACCTAAATCCTGCGCGTCTGCCAATTCTGCCATACCCGCAAATATCAATCAGAAGCCGCCTGCCGCTGTAGGGTACCTAAGGTAACAAGCGGCGACCGGTGTCTATAATTATAACTGTATATGCATGTTTTGTCCAGTACAATTTTAAGAGCCGATCCCGACCATACCAATTAAATGATCTGTATTGTGAAAGCCGAAGGCTGTGCGAGCGATGGCCTTGATCTTGTTGTTGATAGCCTCGCAACGCGAGTCGGAAAGTTTGAACTTGGCAGCGGCAGCAGTGATGAAAAAAAACGGCGTTTGATTTTCATGCATAGTCTCTGAAAGGCAGAAATCCTTGACCACCGAGTGTTAGGGCAGGATTCCTCTACGCCAGAAGCAAACCCTCGCCCCCATCTGAGGGACACAACGGATAGGGGCTTTGTTCTGCTGCCAGCTGTTAAGGCATTGGGTGAAGGCTTCCTTCCCGGAGCAAATTATCTTGCCGCATCGCGTCGGATGACTACGGCCGTGTGCTTGCGTCCCTTCCTATAACCGGCCTCATCAATGCCAACTCTTCACAATCCCTTCAAAGCGGAACGCCTCGGCTTCCTTTGGTTCCCGGTTGACTCAACAGCGAATACCGCCCACAGTGTGCCATTTCACCCAAAAGATGAAATCCCCTGACAGGATGGAATTATTTTCTTTTTCTGAATTTTTCAGTTGCAAACTCATAAGCCTCTTGAATCAACGGCTTTAATTCGTTGAAAACTGAATCAGACGGATTAAGGATACTGACCCATCCCATCCAAGCATAGACAGGGTGTGGCAATAATTGATTTATCTCGGTAAAGTCATAGGGCATCTCTACAACCCCGCCCGCTGCGGGACGTGCAGGCGTAGGCCCAAATAGTTTTTGAAACGTGGGCCTTTTAAGGCCAAGGTTTACACGGTAAATGCCCTGCCGGTTTAAGTTGGAACTTCTGTCATTCTTTCCGTCTTTTTCCTTGACCGTCAGTACATATATGCCCCGTTTCAAAATGTGATTGGGATTGTAAAAAATCCCTTTTTCGCCCCAACTCTCAACAAGGATTGTTCCTTCCAAGTTGTTAAGGCAATAACCTAAAACCTCATCCGGTTTCATGGTGGCACACCTCTATATCCTGATTTATCATGAGGCAAGTATATCACCATTGTGAGCACTTTTCAAGCTTCATTTACAGGGGCAGATAGTAGCAGCAAGCAATGCACCGGTATATACCCGGCGCAGCTTATTGGTGTCCGAAGACCCCCAGGCCCACAGTGATCGGCGCGGCTGCATCCGATGCGCAAGCCGCCGTTGGCGTCTGCTGGCATATACCGGCAAGGATAGGCCCCACGGCGGAAACGCCGGATTCAACAGTTGGGAATTGCATCAGAAAGCCTCCTTGCAGATCACATCACAGCAGAGAA
>QXXE01000123.1 GCA_009911355.1 Clostridiaceae bacterium
CAGCATCATCCGCCTCTTGTGTCCAGATTCTTCCATCACCCGCTGCTTTCCTATCTTTACCTGCGGAAGTAATACAAGGAGGCGCGGCTGGTGAGGCGTTGCATTGTGGTTTCCGGGATCGTTTGAAAAGAAATTTTCCATCGCTGCAAGGAGGTTTTTATGGCGATTCCGGATACTTCCAGGATTTATCCCCGCACGGGGGATCCCCAAACGGTATATTTGAAAAATGTTGTGCAGAACCCGCGCGTTTTGGTCGGGGAACACACGATTTATAACGACTTTGTGCATGATCCGCGTGATTTTGAACGCAATAACGTGCTTTACCATTATCCCATCAACCGGGACCGGCTTGTGATCGGCAAATACTGCTCGATTGCCTGCGGGGCGCGGTTCCTGTTTAACAGCGCAAACCACAGCCTGCGCTCGTTGTCATCCTATACGTTCCCGCTGTTCTATGAGATGTGGGGGCTTGACCCGCACCCGGCCGAGGCATGGGACAACAAGGGCGATATCGTGATTGGCAATGACGTTTGGATCGGTTATGAAGCAGTTGTTCTTGCGGGCGTGACCATCGGCGACGGGGCGGTTGTGGGTGCGCGCGCGGTTGTGACACATGACGTGCCGCCCTATACCATTGCTGGCGGCGTGCCGGCGAAGTCCATCCGGCGGCGCTTTGTGGATAAGGACGTGGAAACGCTGCTGCGGCTGCACTGGTGGGACTGGCCGCCGGAGCTTGTTCGGCGTGCGCTGCCGGCGATCCAGTCGGGCGATCTGCCCGCGCTGGAAGCGCTTGCGCCGGCGCAGGGCTGATTGGCACGGTTGGGGCTGTAACCTGCCGTTACTGCGGCGGGCAGGTTCCTGCTCCCAGCCTTCCGGAAAATGCAAAAAACGCATCCTGAAATGATACAGGGTGCGTTTTTTTGCGCAAAATCAAACTCCCCCAACAATCAAGGGGGAGTTTTGGCTTGGAGGTACCACCCAGAATCGAACTGGGGATCAGGGAGTTGCAGTCCCACGCCTTACCGCTTGGCTATGGTACCATGTGAACCTACTTCATTATACGCTGCTAGCCCGGATTTGTCAACGCTTAAATTTCCATACCAGGAAGCCGCAGCTAAACGCCTGCGCAGATTGGGGAAAGGAGCTGCATGGGCTCTCCCGTCCCGCCCGCAGGCGTGATAAAGTTTTTACTCGATTTTTTTTCAAAAAAATCGCAGGGGTGCAGGGGACAGCGTCCCCTGCCGCAGCCCGCGCAGGGCAAGCGTCCGCCTTGACGGCGCGCGCGCGGCGTGGTATGCTGTAAGGGCGATGATACAACACCCGCAGGGAGGGCTGGTTTTGAAAAAGAAAAAACAAGGGATTGACCCAGACGCGCTTTTTGCAAGCCGGTTTTCGGCGTTCCCGGAATGGATCAAGCTGGGCGAATACGACTTTGAGGACCTCCTGTTCAGCGACGACGAAATCAAGACGGAAAACCTGTACGGCCTGACCTTCACCCGCTGCATATTCCGCCGCTGCCGTATGTCCCAGGCCCAGCTTGGAACCGCGCGCTTCGAAGAAGTAGTGTTTGAAGACTGCGACTGCTCCGGCGCAAGCTTCAGCGAAAGCAGCTGGCTCGGCTGTACCCTTTCCGGATGCAGGCTGGTGGGTGCAAAGCTCAGCGGCGCACGCTTCCGCAAAGTGCGCTTCCAGGACTGCGCCGCGAAATACGCGAATTTTGACCGCGCAGCGTTTACAAACGTTTCGTTTGATTCCTGTGGGTTCCAGGACGCGTATTTCCGTGCGTGCAGGTTCAAAGACCAAACCATCAGCGGCTGCAGCTTCCTGTTGGCCAACTTCTGCCAGACCTCGCTTGCCGGGTTGGACTTTACCACCTCCGAGATCGGCGGATGGACCCTGTCTGAAGGTGTTGCCGAGCTGCGCGGGGCGGTCGTTACGCCCGTGCAGGCCGTGGAGCTCGCCGAGCGGTGCGGGCTGGTGGTGAAAAGCCCGGAGGGGCTGGAATAGGCGGGGCCTCCCGCCGCGTGGAGGAGTTTTTATGCGCATCTTTACAGGCCGCGCCGCCAGCGGCAAGACCGAACAAATCCTTTCTGAAATCGCTGCCGCCTGCACCGGGCCCGGCCGGCAGCTTTTAATCGTCCCCGAGCTCTTTTCCCATGAATACGAGCGCCGCCTCGCCCGCGCAACCGCCAACCACGGCGCCCGAACAGCCGAAGTGCTGTCATTCACCCGGCTTGCAGTGCGCGTGTTCGCCGAGGCGGGCGGGCTCGCGGAAACCGTCCTGACCCCCGCAGGGCGGCTGCTGACGCTGCGGGAAGCCGTGCGGCGGGTACATACAAGCCTGGAAGCCTGCGCCGGGGCGCTCGAACGGCCCGAGCTGCTGCGCGAGACGCTCACTGCCATTGATGAGTTTAAGACCTGCTACGTCGCGCCGGAAGACCTGCTGCGCGCCGCGTCCGACGCGGGCGCAGGGGCTGCGCTCAGTAAAAAACTGAAAGAGCTTGCGCTCATCTATGCGGCCTACGATAAGCTTTGCGGGGAGACGCTGCCCGACCCGCGCGACCGGCTGTCCCTGCTCGCCGCCAGGCTGCCCGGGTGCGCGCTGCTGGAGGGCACCCGCGTCTATATCGATTGCTTTGCTTCGTTTACCCCGCAGGAAATGGAGGTCATCCGCGTGATGGCTGAAAACGGCGTTGACCTGACCGTTTCGGTGCTCAGCGACTTCGGGGAAGGGCAGGAGGAGGTATTTGTCTCCGGCTGCAAGACGGTGAAGCGGCTGCGCAAAATGGCGGCGCGGCGCGGGGCCCCCTGCGAGATTGTCGACTTTGGCGCGCCGAAGTGCGAAAAGCCCCATGACCTCGCCGTGCTCGAACGTTCGGCGCTGCTCCCGGTGCGGGAAAGCACCTCCTCCGACGGCGAAAGCGTGCAGATTTTTGAGGGCGCGTCGCCCTATGAGGAGTGCGAGCACGCCGCCGCCTTCATCCGCCGGACGGTGCGCACCGAGGGGGCGCGCTGGCGCGATTTCGCGGTCGCTGCGCGCTCGATGGACGCTTACGCCGCCCCGCTGCAAATGGCGATGGCGCGGTACGATATCCCGGTGTTCCTCGCGGAAAAGGCCGACCTGCTCGCAAAGCCCGCCCTCGCGCTGGTGACCGGCGCGCTGGACGCGTGCGCGGGCTTTTGGCGCTACGAGGACCTGTTCGCCTGCTTTAAGACCGGGCTTTGCGGTCTGGCGCCCGGGGAGGTCGACCGGCTGGAAAACTATGTGCTGACCTGGCGCATCCGGGGCGGCGCGTGGGAACAAGACTGGACGGGCCACCCGGCGGGCTATGGCGCGCCTTTCGACGATGCGGCAAGGGCCGAGCTGGACGGCCTGAACCAGCTGCGCGCGCGGGCAATCGCCCCGTTTGCGGCCTTCCGTGAGGCGCTGAAAGCTGCCGAGACGGCGGGCGCCTGCGTGCAGGCGCTGTACGGCTTTTTAGAGGGCATGGGCGTGCCGCAGGCGCTTGAGGACCGCGCCGCACGGCACGAGCAGGCCGGGCGGTTACAGCTGGCGGAGGAATACCGGCAGCTGTGGGAGATCCTGCTGTCCGCGCTTGAGCAGTTCTACTGGACGGCGGCGGAGCGGCCCATGCGCGGCGGCGAGTTCGCCCAGCTGCTGCCGCTCGTGCTCGGCGAGTACGATGTGGGCACGATCCCCGTGTCGCTCGACCGCGTCAGCTGCGGCGAGATCGACCGCGTCTGCACCGGCACCAGCGTGCCGTACCTGATCGTGCTGGGCGCGAACGACGGCCTGCTGCCCAAAACGCCCGACGCGTGCGGGCTGCTCAGCGACGCCGACCGGGAAACGCTCGAGGGCATCGGGGTCGAGCTGTCTGCGTCGGGCGCGGAACGGCTGCTGATGGAGCAGGAAACCCTTTACCATGCGCTGGCCTGCCCGCGCAGGCGGCTGGTGCTCAGCTATGCCGCCCATGACGCGGCGGGGAAGGAAGCGCGCCCTTCCTATATAATTGGCACGGTGCGGCGGCTGCTCGAGGGCGTGCCGGTTTCTGGCGGGCAGGGGCAGGCGATGCTCGACCGCCTGGAAGGGGAACGCCCCGCGGTCGAGCTGGCCGCCTCCTATCTCTGCGGCAGCCGCGCCCCGGCGGTAGAAGCCGCCTATCGGAAGTACCAGGACGATGAACGGCTTCTTGCCGCGCGGAACGGCAGGCTTTCGCGCGGCCCGCTGACCGACCCGCGCACAATCGACGGGCTGTACGGCAGCGCGGTCAACCTGACCGCCTCGCGCGTCGACCGTTTTTATTCCTGCCGGTTCTCGTTTTTCATGCAGTACGGCCTGCGCGCCAAGCCCCGCCGGGAGGCGCGGTTCTCCGCGCCGGAGACGGGCACGTTTATCCACTATGTGCTGGAAAACTGCTTGAAGGAGCTCGAAGCAGCCCCCGGCGGCGCGGGGAAGGCCGACGCGAAAACCGTGCGCCGCGTGCTGCGCGGCGTGGTGCAGCGGTATATTGAGGAGGAGCTTGGCGGGCTGATGGATAAGAGCGCGCGCTTCCGGGCGCTCTTTGGGCGGCTCGCGGCTTCGATGGAAACCATTTTAGAAAGCGTGCTGGAAGAGATACGCGTGTCCGATTTCCAGCCGATCGATTACGAGCTCGATTTTTCGCGCTCCGGCGACCTGCCGCCCGTCACAGCAAAGGAAGACGGCGTTTCGGTCACGCTCTCGGGCAAGGTCGACCGCGTCGACGGCTACATCAAAAATGGACGGCTTTATGTGCGCGTGATGGACTA
The DNA here is from genome assembly GCA_009911355.1 of Clostridiaceae bacterium. GTDB lineage: Bacteria > Bacillota > Clostridia > Oscillospirales > Butyricicoccaceae > QXXE01. Next base: position 4,789 of record QXXE01000123.1, read on the forward strand.
TAAGAGCGGGAAAAAGTCGTTTTCGCTGTCCGATATCTGGTATGGGCTCAATATGCAGCTGATCATTTACCTGCACGCGTTGCGGGAAAAGGGGCTGGGGCGCTATCAGGAACGGCTGGGCGAGGTGCTTGACGAGATCGTCCCGGCGGGCGTGCTGTACGTCCCCGCCCGCGACGAGCTGCCCGACGCGGAACGCGCGGTCACGGCGGCCGAGCTCGATTTGCTGCGGTCGAAGGCGCTGCGGCGCTCCGGGCTGCTGAGCGACGACATGGATGTGCTGGAAGCGATGGAGCACGGGCTTTCCGGGACGGCAAAGTTTATCCCCGTCACCGTGAAGCTGCCCAAGAAGGGCGAGGAGTGCCCCACGCTCGGGAGCCGGTCGTCGGTCGCGGGGCTCGCGCGGTTTGGGCAGCTTGCGCGGCATACCCGGAAAAAGCTGCTCGAAATGGGGCAGGAGCTGCGGCGCGGGTCGTGCATTGCCGACCCCTACCGGCAGGGGCAGAAGGATTTTTGCCAGTGGTGCGATTTCCGCGCGGCCTGCCGGTTTGACGAGAGCGCGGGCGACCGGAAACGCAGCCTGCGGACGGTGAAGGATGCGGAATTTTGGGAGTGGGTCGAGGCGGATGGGTAAGCCTTTCGCGGCAGATCTGCTGCGTGGGCGGGAGCCCGGAAGGAGAGGGACGGCATGTGGACAAATGACCAGCTGCGGGCCATCGAGGGGCACGGCGGCGACTTGATTGTATCGGCGGCGGCAGGCTCGGGCAAGACCGCCGTGCTCGTGGAACGGGTCATCCGGCGGCTGACCAGCCGTGAACGGCCGGTCGATATCGACCGGTTTTTGCTGGTTACCTTCACCAAGGCCGCCGCTGCCGAGATGCGCGCAAAGCTTTCCGCCGCGATTTCTGCAAGGCTGGAGGAGGACCCGCTGGACGCGCGGCTGCGGCGGCAGCTGCTGCTTGTGCATCACGCGAAGATTACGACCGTGGACGCGTTCTGCAAGTCGCTGGTGCGCGAGCAGGCGGCTGTGCTGGGCATTTCGCCCGAGTTCCGCATCATCGACGAGCGGGAGACGGAAATCCTCAAACGGGAGGTGCTGGAGGATACGCTGGAAGCGCTTTACGAACAGGCGCAGCCCGATTTTACGGCACTGACCGGGCAGCTGCTCTCCGGGCAGGACGACCGGCGGCTTGCCAACGTGATTTTGGAAACCTTCCAGAAGATCCAGGCGCATCCCGACCCCGAAAAATGGCTGCGCCGCGCAGAAGGCGGCGGCAGCGCGGGTTCCCCGGCGGAGACCCAGTGCGGGGCGGTGATCCTGGACGAAGCGGGCGAAGCCGTGGAGTACGCGCTCGCGTTTTTGCGGCTGGCGGTGCGGGAGATGGAGGGCGTGGAGGAGCTCGAAACCGCCTATTTACCCGCCTTCCTGGACGATATCCGGCAGGCTGAAACGCTGCTTGGGCGGATTGGCGCGGCCGACTGGGACGGCGCGGTCGAGGCTGTGCGCGCCGTTTCCTTCACAAGGCTCAAAGGCGTGCGCGGGTTCCCTGACAAGGATCTGCTGGAGGGGCTCAAGGGGATGCGGCAGGAGTGGAAGGACTGCGCCGGGCGGGTCTCGGGGAAACTGCTCAATGTAACCGCCGGGGAAGCCGCCGTCGACCGCGCCCTGACCGCTGCGGCGCTGCGCGGCCTTGCGGATGCGGTGCGGGCGTTTACGGAGCGTTTCTCGGCCGAGAAGCGGCGCAGGAACCTGGCGGATTTTAACGACCTCGAGCATTTTGCGGTCCGGCTGCTGCTCGAAGACGGCGAGCCGACAGAGCTTGCGCGGGCGCTTTCCGCACGCTATGAGGAGATTATGGTCGATGAGTATCAGGATACCAACGCCGTCCAGGACGCCATTTTTTCGGCGCTCGGCAGGGGCAACCTGTTTATGGTCGGCGATGTGAAACAGAGCATTTACGGGTTCCGGCTGGCGAACCCCTACCTGTTCCTGCAAAAATACCAGGATGCGGCTGACGAGCCGGTGGGGGAGGAACCGCGGCGGGTGGTGCTCAGCCGCAATTTCCGCTCGCGGCGGCAGGTGCTGGACAGTACTAACTATCTGATGAAGGCGGTCATGCGGGAGCGGGTCGGCGATCTGGAGTATACGGAGCAGGAGATGCTCTATCTGGGCGCGGAGTATCCTGCGCCCGACGACCCGCGCTACAAGACCGAGGTGCTGCTGCTCGACACCGCGTGGCAGGATGAGGACGCGCCGGGGAACGCCGAAGCCGAAGCGGCGATGGCCGCCGCGCGGATCGGCCGGCTGCTGAAGGAAAAGCTGCCGGTGACCGACCGCGCGCGCGGCGTGGTGCGGCCCGTGCAGCCCAGCGATATTGTGATCCTGATGCGCTCACCCAAAAAGCGGGCGGCGGCTTACCGCGCCGCGCTCGCCGCGTATGGGCTGGCGGTGCAGACGGAGGAATCAGAGGGGCTGCTGCAAACCGCTGAGGTCGGCGTGATGGTTTCGCTGCTCGCCGTGATTGACAACCCCAGGCAGGATATCGACCTGATCGGCGTGATGCGCTCACCGCTGTTTGGGTTTACCGAGCAGGAGCTTGCCGAGATCCGCCTTTGCGATAAAAACGTGCCGTTTTATGACGCGCTTTGCCTGGCCGCAGAAGAAAACCTGCACGCAAAGGCGTTTTTGGGGCGGCTGGCCCAGCTGCGCGATTTTGCCTGCGACCAGCCCGTCTACCGGCTGCTGTGGCAGGTATATGACGAGACTGGTGCGCTGGCGCTTTACGGTGCGCTCCCAAACGGCGCGCAACGGCAGAAAAATTTGCTGAGCTTTTTTGAGCGCGCCCGCACGTATGAGTCGCAGGGCTTCCGGGGGCTGTTCGGGTTCAACCGGCTGCTGCGCGGGATGCTGGAAGCGGGCGAGGATTTTGAAGCCATAAAAGCTGATGCGGACGGCGGCGCGGTGCGGCTGATGTCTATCCATAAGTCCAAGGGGCTGGAATTCCCTGTTGTGGTGCTCGCCGACTGCGCCAAGAATTTTAACGAGCAGGAATTGGCCGACCCGATTTTAGTGCATTCTGAGCTGGGGTTCGGGGCAAAGGTGCGCGACTTGGAGCGCGGCGTGCAGTACCCCAGCCTGGAGCGGCAGGCGATTGCCGCGCGCAACCGGCGCGAAGCGGTCAGCGAGGAGCTGCGTATTTTATATGTCGCGCTTACGCGGGCAAAGGAAAAGCTGATTCTGACGGCTGCGTCCGGGCAGCTGGACGCGCGGCTGCAAAAATACGGGCGGCTTGCCGCGCTGGGGCGGCTCCCCGATTACGCGATGGGGGCTGTGCGCGCCCCGCTGGCCTGGTTGCTTGCGCCGCTGCTGCGCCATCCCGCCGCCGCATGCCTGCGGGAGCGGGCACAGGCGGTGGTTCCGGTCGATGTGGATGCACCGGAATCGTTTTTGGTGGAGATTTTATGCTTGCAGCAGGCGGTGGAAGAGCCGGGGATGACGCCTGCCGTGGAGGAAGCTGCTGCGGGCCCAGTGGTTGGCTTTGCACCTGAGCTGCGTTACCCGGCGGCATTTTTGGCGGAAATCCCGGCAAAATTGACCGCGACAGGCGTGAAACGCACATTCAAAGCCGAGGAAGCCGCTGAGGATACGCCGCCCCCGAAACGGGAAGCCAAGCTGCGCAGGCCGTTTTTTGAGAAAAGGCCGCTGACTCCAGCGGAATGCGGTACCGCTCACCATCTGTTTTTGCAATTTGCAACGTATGAGCGGCTTTCGGATCGCGAAGGCGTGGTGCGGGAGATTGAGCGGCTGAGGGGGCTGAAAATCCTGTCCGAAGAACAGGCGGACGCCGTTGATCCGGAGAAAATTTTGGGCTTCTTCCAATCGCGGCTGTACCGTGAGGGTTTTGCGGCGGGGGCTGTGCGGCGCGAATTTAAGTTCTCTGTGCTCGTCCCGGCAGCAAGCTATTACAAAATCGCGGAGAGCGTCCCGGACGAAGAGGTGCTGCTGCAAGGCGTGATCGACTGTCTGATCGAAACGCCGGAGGGCTTCGTTGTGGTCGATTTCAAGACCGACCGCGTTACAAAAGCCAGCGTCCGTGCCCGTGCGGAGGGTTACCGCGGGCAGCTGGACGCCTATCGCTGCGCCGTAGAGGCCGTCTTCGAAAAGCCGGTTGTGCGGCAGGTGTTGTTTTTCCTTGAAATTGGTGCGGAAATTGAGGTGGAATAACCACTTTTCGCGCTTTTTGGCCGGCGGTTTGTCCCGTCCTGCCGCCGGTCGAAAAAAGTTGAAAAAATTTGTGAAAAAAGTGTTGACAAATGGATGGGGGAATGGTATTATAAATAAGCTGACCGGCACGGAGGAAAACAAAAAGTTCCGAAAAGGGGCTGGAAAGCGTCGGATGAAGCCGCAAAGGCGGACGAAAAATTGCACCTTGTAAATTAAACAACGATTAAGCTTAGAA